>JANOKE010000739.1:0-2635 GCA_031419135.1 Gemmatimonadaceae bacterium | reverse complement strand
TGCGTCGATTGCATTGGGGTTGATCGCAGCGTCACCGGTCCTGGTGTGGCAGGTCTGGGGGTTTCTCTCCCCGGCGCTGTACGGACACGAGAAAAAAATTGTCATTCCGATGCTGATTGGTGCGGCGCTGCTGTTTCTTGCCGGCATGGCCCTCGCGTATGTGTATGTGTTGCCGGTAACCTTCAAATTCCTGATGGGATTTCAAAGTGAGGCCGCCACGGCGATGCTCACGGTGCACCTGTACTTCGGATTTGTGATGGCCATGTGCCTCGCGTTCGGCGCGGTGTTTGAAATGCCCATCGTGATTCTGTTGCTGTCCACGATCGGACTCGTGAAACCCCAGTTCCTCTCCAAGTACCGGCGACACGCTTTCGTGGGGTGCATCCTTGGCGCGGCCATCATCACGCCGGGCAGCGACCCCACGTCGCTGTTTCTGCTCACTATTCCGCTGTACTTGCTGTACGAGGTGTCCATTGGGCTTTCGCGCCTGGTGTATGCGCGACGCGAACGGCGTTTGGCCGCGCAGGACGAACCGTCGGCGTGAGGCGTCGCCGTTGGTCGGCGTTGTTGCCAACGCCTCGCGCGATCCTGGTGGGTGCGATGCTCGGCGTCGGCGCCGTGGAGGCACAGCAGCCGCCCACCAAGGTACCGCCTGCGAAACAACCGCCAACGAAGGTGCCACCGGACACGTTGCCGCCCGTCAAGTCATTGGTGGGCGCGCCCAAGTCGATACCCCTTCGTCAAGGGGGCGGTGGTCTTGTCGGAGATACGCTCGCCAGGCGTGAACCCGCCATCCTCACGTTCGACTGGGCGCCCGCCGACTCGGTTATGCGGGATTTGCTCGAGCGCCCCGGTTATCGGCGCATGCAATATCAAGGCGGACGCGTAGAATTCGATGCGAAGACCCGCGCACTCGTGCTCAGGGGCAGGCCGTCGGCGGTCAAGCGCGATGAGACCATGCTGGTGGGCGACTCCATCACCTACAACGATTCCACCAAGCGCGTGATCGCCACCGGCGACACGGTCTGGCTGCGCGATCCGGGACAAACGCAGGCCGATGATTTTGTCGCGCGCGGCCGCATCGACTACGACCTGGAATCGCGTTCCGGTCAAACCGGATCGTTTTCCACGTCGGTGGAGTCGGGGCAGAAGCTGTATCTCACGGCGCGACGGGGCTCGATCTTCAGCGATACGCTGGTGAGTGGCAAGCACATTGTGTACGCGAAAGACGGCTCGTTCACCTACTGCGATCACGAGGAACCGCATTTTCATTTTACCACCCGCGACATGAAGTTCGTCTCGAAGAACGTGTTGGTGGCCCGACCGGGCATTCTGTACATCGGTGAAATACCGGTGTTCTGGATTCCGTTCTTCTTTCAGGACGTGCGTTCGGGGCGTCGCAGTGGCATGCTCACGCCGAATTTCGGTATCGCCGAGCTGTTCCGGAACAGTCCGTCGTACCGGCGCAGCGTGACCAACATGGGATATTTCTTCGCGCTCAATGACTACATGAACGCCGAGGCGTCATTTGATTGGCGCAGCGGAGCGCGCAGCACCGGCTCCGATCCGGGTTTCGTGCGAGGGAATGTCGAATACCGCTATCGCTGGCTCGACCGGTTCATCTCCGGCGAAACGGCGGTGTCGTATCTGGCGCAGCGGAACGGTACGTCGAATACCTCCATTACCTGGAATCACAATCAGGACTTTTCGAAGCAAACGCGACTGACCTCGCGCATCAATCTGGTCCAGAACACGCAAATTCAGCGGGCCACCACCATCAATCCGATTGCCGCGAATGCGACCATCCGATCCGATCTGTCGTACCAGACCAGGATCGGACCGGCGCAGCTCAGCCTGGGCGGCAATCGCACGCAGTATCCAGGGCGTACGCAGGTGGAGATGAACTTTCCCTCGCTGAGCGTGTCCACCGGAACGCTGGGCAAAGGGGTGGTCAGCTGGACGCCGGCCGTGCGCCTGTCCGTGTCGCAAACACAGCGCATCGATCAGGGACTGCAATTCCCGTTCGTGTACAACGTGAACGGCGCAGGCTTTGGCATCGACAGTTCGCGTTTCCGGGCCGATCGACGCAGCATGCAGTTCGGTTTCGAAACACCGATCAAGATCGGCAACTTCGTGTGGCAGAACTCGTTCTCGATCAACGAGCAGTATCGCAACTATCCGGAGCAGCGCGAAATCATTGGCGTGCGCGACACGTCGCAACGCAGCACGCGGGTTTTCGCCAAAACGTTCGAGACCAATGCCGATTGGACGACGTCGTTCAGCTTGCCGGGCTTTTTTCACGGGTCGTGGAACGTGTCACCATCGGTGCAAGTGTCCAATGTCGATCCGGCGTCGGGCATGTGGGTGCGCACCGAACGCAGCGGCGGCAAGTTTGTCAGTCAGTCCAAACGACTGAGCTATGCCATCAGTGCGGGGCCAACCATTTACGGGTTCCTGCCCGGGCTTGGATTGGTGTCACGTATTCGACACACGATTTCGCCCAGTCTGTCGCTGAGTTATTCACCGGAAGCGACGGTGAGCGATGAGTACCTGTCGGCGCTTGGTCGCACGCGGGTGGGCTATCTGGGCGCGCTCAAGCAGAACCGCGTGTCGGTCAACCTGTCCACGCTGTTCG
>JANOKE010000738.1:0-3889 GCA_031419135.1 Gemmatimonadaceae bacterium | reverse complement strand
CCGCTTCAGGCCAGCGTTGTTCAGCCGCGAATATTCTGCTCGATCGATGGACAGGGGAGAGACGCGCGCGGAGCGCCGCGCCAACTAGCGCGGCCGTTCTTCGCGGTGGGCACCGTCACTGCGTGCAACGTGGCGGTGCCTCGTGAGTGACGAAGAGCATGACCACCACACCGACCGTGACTCGGCGGGTGGAATGTCGCCGGGAGCGGTGAATCGGGCGTGGGAGTCGGTCCTGGATCGCGGCCGGGACGTGTTGCCGCTCTTTGCCGAGTGCGAGTTGGGTCTGACGATCACGGTGGCGTCGCACGCGTTGGGGCTTCGCGACAAGGCAGAGCTTCAGCACCTGCTCGTGAAAACGCCGCCTTCCCCCATTCATGATGTTCAGAAATTGGTGCTATATCGTGCAATTGGTCGACCGATTTTCGTCAGCCGACGACAAGCTGGGAGGCTGGGTGCTGCATCGCGGACTGTCAACGTCAACCTATTACGATCTCGTAAAGCGATCAACGGCGCGAACATGGACCGACGTGAGCGCGCGCGGACCCGTCCGGGCGCGGGCGATGGCATTGCAGACGTGGGCGTTGTTCCTGTGAAATAACAGCGTTTGGAGTGATAGCGCGGTGAGAAGCGGGCTATAGACTGGAGCACGCATGACGCCTCTCAACGTGAGGACTCGACGCGTGGTGTGCCGGTGTCCTTGAAACGTCGCTTCGTCAACCACCCTCGCTGGAGAAAACAGCATGCAGCATTTACTTAAGGCCCTTGCCGTGTTTCGCCGATGCAGCGCTCCAAGTTCGCCAAGGCCGTGAGAGACCATTCGATGTCTCCTCTCTAGAAGTTTCGAAAGGTCATTGTTCTGACCGCCGCACTGTTCTTGACCGGCTGCCATGAATCCCCAACACAACCGAAGGCTGACCCGGCCGGCGCGATACCAACCACACCCCGGCGACTGGTCGCATTCGGTGACGCGTGCTGGACAGATCCCAGCATTTCGTGTTTCGATGGGACAACGGCAGGTGGACTCATTAATGGCACAGAGTATGGCAGTCTCGGCGGATTCTCCTCCTGTCACAATGGTACAGCGTCGGGTTGCGGAAGTGGCTTTGGGGAATGGGGCGCAGCAGACGGCATTGGTTGCATTTCGTCTTTCTGGCAACCCTGCCTTATCGTCGCGGCGGCAATCAATAAGACTGCGTGGCAGAATTGACCGACGCAGGTGAACTTTGTGACGATAAACGTAAGTGCACCCGGCTACGAGTATTGGACCATGACTCTCGCGAGCCGCTACCGTGCCGCCGGCGTTCTGATAGGTGCCTACACCGGCCAATACAATAGTGGCGGCCTCCAGTACCCGACAACCGGAAAAATGGTCTGCGAAGCGGGGTTCATCGCAGCCGTGGCAAACACTGGAATCTGACGAAGCCGGTCTATCATTCGAAGCAGAGTCATTTCACGATCCACATTCTCCTCATCCTCAGAATCAAAGACCAAACATGCGTATTCTCCTCATCGGCGTTGTGTTGTTCGTTCAGAGTCTTGAAGCCCAACAACCGAAACGCCCACAGCCAACCTTCGTTAAGCGCCAGCACGACGCCCGCGCAGACTCCGTTGTCCGCCTCCTCGGGGAGGACAGCGCATCCAAGCGGGACAGGTTGCGTTTGCTCGACGAGAATGTGCGAGTTTGCACATCCGCAACGGTAACAGATGCTCTTGGCAAGCGGGCCTCAATTGCAGCAGACGCCCGCGTTGGCGGATTCATCGCCATTCCCGCAGCGTGGACTTCAGAACCACTCCCCGCGATGAGTGAGTCTGTGACGGGTGAATCGACAAGGCTCGTTGCCCGAGTTAGTGGGAAGCCCGCAGCCGGTTTTGGCAAGCGCACGCAGGTGTATATCTACTACACCTCCGATGAGGGCTATCCGGACGTACAGTTGCTCAAGAATTCGAAAGTGCTCGCCACTTCCGAGTGTCGAACCTCGCTCAGCAGCACGCAACGGGGTGGCCTCATTCACGTAAGTGCGATGACGCCGGAAAGAGGACTACTGCAGTATGTCCTAGGCTACGCGAAGTTGAATGATAGTACGTGGATAAGCTATCTTGCTTCGTCAGCGGACGCCGATGAAGTTGGCGTCCTCAAGGCAATCTTCACGTCGCTTGTAGTTAACCCCATTCGCTAGGAGTCAAGAATGGCGTTGTTGGACGCAAGAGTGAGCGGTGGTCAGCCAACCGGATCTCCTTGAGCACGATGCACCAGCACGGACCGATCCCCCCGACACGCAAGAATCTACTTGCCATGGGAGTTGGCGTTCTCGAGGAGTTTTTGTCTGAGGCCAGATTCCGTTCGCCGCACGAAGTAGCTGACGCAGATTTGCTTCTTCATCGATCGGTTCAATCACTCGCGGAAAGATTGCGGTGGGTGCTTGAGGCCGACGTCGCTCTCGACGCTAGCTTCATTTCTCCGGCGGATGTTTGGACGATCGATGAGCTTATGCAGTCAACTCCGCCTGATGGAAGGATTCTTGCGAGCCTTCGAGCGGAGCTGGCTCGTGTTGTGTAGATCGGAAGGAGCTGCTTTGACGTGACCCTGTATTTCGGTGAGCGCCGCGCGGCGCGGGTGCCTCCGAGTGAACCGCCCCGCGTTTACCGGAGACTGTTTCACTTTGAGTCAGTAGTGTCCCAACGTTTTTCAGAGGAGAGTGAGCTGATTTTGCTCAGAATCGGCGTCTGAATTCGTGGAGGGCGGTGTAAGTAGTTGATTTATAGGGATGTTTTCAAACATGGACAAGCTCAGGATCTGTAGAATTTCGTACGGGCTGTGCTGCTCCAGATGCAGGCGTTTCTTCGCGATGGCGATCAGCAGGTAGGTGGATATGGCGATCCAGATCTGCGTCTTCACGGCGTTCTCACTGGTGCCGAAGAACACCTTGATGCGCAAATGTTGTTTGATCCATTTGAAGAACAGCTCGACCTGCCAGCGTTGACGATACAAGTCGCCGATCACCTCCGGCTGCAAAGCGAAGTTGTTGGTCAGAAACACCAGCCGTTTGCCCGTCTCATCGCGGATCACCACGCGCCGGAGCGTCGAGGGGTAATCGTTACGCGAATAGTAGTTCGTCAGGACGCCCGTTTGATCGCACAGCACCGCGGTACCGAATCGATCCACCGGATGCGAGTAGCGCCGCGTGAACCGGGTGTTGCGCTTGGCGCGCGTCACGAAGAACGCCTTCGCTTCGTGGATGACAAACAGCCGGGCGAGATCCAGATAGCCACGGTCCAGCAGGTAGAAGGCGCCCGGCTCCAGCACCAGTTCGTCCAGGAGGGTGACCTCGTGGGTCTTGCCGTCGGTAATGTGAATGACCGTGGGGATGTTGCCGCGCACATCGAGCAAAGTATGCCACTTGATGGCGGCCTTGGTCGAACGAAATGGTGCCCACGAGAACACTGACAGGCACAGGTCGATGGTGCTGGCATCGAAGGCGTAGACCGTCGCGTCGAGTTCCACGCCCAAGGGTTCCGTGGCGTACAGCGGACGCGCCATGCCAATCAGATGCTGCGCAAAATCCGCATAGATCTGCCACGGGCGGGTGGCGTTCGCATTGGCCAACGTGTTGCGCGAAATCGTCTGGCAACGAAACCCCATGTGGTACAACCGCCGCGCGTGCGCACGCAGGTTGACTTCGATGTCGCGCAAGGACTCGCGGTAGGTCAACTGCGCGAAGGCCATGGCGAAGAACTGGTCCAGACACGAGAAGTCCTTGACCTTGTGGTCCCCTCGGTGATCCGCCACACATCGGCGAAACGTGCTCAACGGGAGGTAGCGCATGAGTTGCGCAAATACGAGCTGGCCTTCGTGCATGAGGGTCTCGGGTAAACATCCGAAACCCCTAAA
>JANOKE010000737.1:0-12090 GCA_031419135.1 Gemmatimonadaceae bacterium | reverse complement strand
ATGCGCTTCGCGAATGGCGTTACGCGGTGAAGGACCAGCGTCGGGCCACTCGCGATCAATGGCGCGACGGCGTGGAGAATGGCGGCGCGTATGGCGGCACGATTCTGCCCGGTCGCTCCGATGAAGAATTGATTGGACGATTCAAGGGACAGATGGCGTGGACGGCTGGCATGATCGTGTTTCTGGGCGTGATCAACGCGACAACCAGTCCGCAATTTCCGTGGGCGATCTTTCCCGGCATGGGCATGGCCATGGGGGTGATCGGCCGATACAGCAAACTGCGGGCGCGAGGCATTACCTGGGCGCGCATCTGGGATGACGAACCCGACGCCCAGCGCGAGCCCACCGATGCGGCGGGACTGCTTCCCAGGCCCAAACGCATCGCGCGTGCGGCACGGGCATTCAAACGTCATCTCAAATGGCTCGCCGCAAGTGCGACCACGGCCGCTGTGAGTTTCGTGATCGGACGCACGTTCAACCTCGACCCCATGGTCGTTCCGTTCGTCGGCGCCCTGGTGGCGAGTTTGGTGAGCTCGCAGTTGCTGATCATCGACTATGTCCGACTCCGTCGATTCGGCGTCACACCCAGCGACGCGCTGGGAGACGGATGGAAGGAGATTGCCGCCGTAGCCGACGATCGACCACGCTACATGCAGCTCAATGAAGTGCTGGAGCGTATCGCCGGACCGGCGGTGCTCATGTCGTCGCACGGCGAAACGGTACGCAGCGCGGTCGATGATCGCATGACCATCAAGGACACGTCGTCGCGGTTGTCGGATGCGGACAAGGCAATGGTACCCGATGTCGGGCCAACGGCAGATGCACTGCTCGAGCGGATCGGGGCACTGGCGAGCGGTCTTGAACGACTGGAACGCGACGTACCCGGTGATGCCATTGCCCAATTGGATACGCGCATTGCCACCGCGCAGGCCGAGCCGGAGAGCGCACCCGATCACGAGCGTCGCCTGGCGCTGCTCACCCGTCAACGCGCGTCGCTCCAGGAACTGCTCGATCGACGCGTGACGATGCAGCGACAAATGGAGAGCGCCGCGATGGCGCTGCGCTCGCTGCGCTTCGACATGGTAAAGCTCCGTACGCTGGGCGTGGGCGCCGCGATTGGCGACGTGACCAGCGCCACGCAAGAGGCGCGCGCCCTGTCGCTGGATATCGGCCGGGCGTTGTATGCGGCCGAAGAAGTGAGGAAGCTTTAGAGACCGGAGAAGGGAGACGGGAGAAGGGAGACGTTTGGGCCCGGAAGTCTTCCGTCTCCCGTCTCAAATATCCACCCTTCCGGTCCTCGCCACCAACTCGTAAACCAGCCGCCCCAGCCGATCGGGGGCTTCTTCGGGAGCCACATGCGCAACACCAGGCATCCGTTCTACGATAAGGTTGCGTCCGGTCGCGGCGTCGAGGCTAACGATCAACCGCTCCGTACGCGCGTTGGAGAGCCACGGATCGAGCGTGCCCAGGGCGAGTGTGACCGGACACGCGAGTGCGCCTGGCTGGAGCGCGCAAGCGCTTTCAGCGCGCGAGTCGCGCAGGGCGCGCAACTGCGCACACGCGGCGTCGCGGCCATCGCGGGTACGGAAACTCTTCAGATACAGATCGAGCGATCGGGCGCCAATATCGCGCTGCGCGTACGCGGGCAGAATGGCGGCATGGATGGCCGACGACACCCAGTCGGGTGACAGTCGCCGCCACACGGGCACCAGCGCCGCTACACGGGATACGCGCGCGCTCACGATGGAATCGCCGGGCGTCGCGGCCAGCAATGTGGGATTCACCAGCGCCAGTCGCGCCACGCGTGCAGGATGCTGCTGCGCGACGAGTGCGGTGATCGCGGCACCCATGCCGTGCCCAACCAACGACGCGATTGACACTCCCATGACATCGAGCAACTGTGCCAGCCGAACCGCATGTGCCGCGATCGTCATGGAGGCGCGACCCGGTGGGTCGCTGCGGCCGTGTCCGAGCAAATCGAGCACCAGGACTCGATGGCCGCCAGGGAGTCGTGGCAGCAGATCCCGCCACAGATGCGACGATGAAAAGGCACCGTGCACCAATACGATCGGTTCGCCGGCACCGCGCGAGCCGAAGGCGTAACAATACACACGAACGCCGGACAGATCGACGAACTCGCCGCGCATCAGGGGGCGACCGATGATCGCGGAGCGAAGTGCCAAAAAATGACGGCCATGAGATATCACAATCTCGGAGCTTGGTGCAGTGCCGACAAGCGACTACCATCGGTCATTGCCAACGGATAGCTGCGGACGCATTGCCGGGCCGATCGCATCGTTGTCGGTTGTTGGACAGGATCTCGCAGCGCCCGACGCATCGCCCGGCCAGCAGCTTCAGGCAATGGGTTGGCGGTCAGCGGTTTTCGGGGTAGGTAACGACAACGGGGACGCCAGATGGCGTCCCCGTTATCGTTCGGCGCTCCGCAATTGCGGAGCACACGTAACGGCTCAGAACCCGCCGCGACCGCGACCGACCGGCATTGCTGCCACGTTCGCGTCAAACTTCGCTTTCTGCTCATCGGTGGTGAGCAGGTCTTTGAGGGCCGCATTGCGCTCGGCGGTCAACTTCGTCCGCTGCTCGGCCATGGCGGTCATATCACCACCGCCGGCACGGGCGGCCGTCATCATTTCCGTTTGCTTCGTGGCGAAGGTCATCAGGAGCGTGTCGGCCTTTGCCGACTGCACGGGGGTGAGTGTGATTTCCTTGAAGAGTTGATCTTTCGTGCGTGCGATCCGCTGCTCTGGCGTCATCTGCTGTCCGCCGCCACCGCCACCGCCGCCGCCCTGCGCGTGCACGGGAGCTGCGATCGCGAGCGAAGCTGCGGCCACGAGAATGCGAAGGGAAGTCTTCATCGTTTTTTGTCCTGGAGTGGTGTCGACCAGCACGGAGGCTCACGCGGTCGCGCGGTTTCTCATGCTTCAGAAGTTAGACGCGATACCCCGATAAAACGTTAGGCGTCGCCGAAAACGTGATCGACAGCACACACACCCTGCGGACTGTATGGAAGAGACCGCTACAATTTCTGAATTCGGGGTGCTCAGACTCTAGCGGAATGCGGTATCGCTGATATGATAGCCCGCTGTGACGGCCCCTTCCTCGCCTTCGGCACCCGACGTTCCAACCACTGCACACGCGCCCACGCAGGCGTCCAGTCCGCTCGCGCCGGCTGCGGGCCTTTCAGCTGGAGAATCGTTGGCCGGTTCGGTCCCCGCGCCGCCACCCCCGCCGCCGCCACCTTCTCCTCCGGCCACGTTCGCTATCGGTTGGCTGCTGGCAAAGTCGTCGCCTGCCATCCAATATCGGGCAATAGTGGATGTCGCCCGCCCGGCGAACCTTCGGTCGCTGGCTCGCGTCCCCTACGGGTCGAGGCAGGGCTGGCACTTGTTGATGATGCAGGACTCCGATGGGACTTGGCCGGCAGGCATGCTCTCAGTGCCCAAAGGACCGGAGTTGATCGGTGTCGGCACCATTCCGGCCTACCGACGGCTCCTCGAACTGGGCTGGGATCCTGAAAGTCCAGCCTTGTCGGCCACCAAACGGCTTCTGTTCCGTTTGCTCGCGGAAGATGACGATCCGACCTTTCTGGCGGAGCTGATGCCCTCAGAGCTGGACGAGGATCTTATACGGCGCGGGCGGTTCATCCTTCGGGAAGCAGCAGCGGCGGCACTCGCTCAAGCGGGTCATGAAAACGATCCGCGTCTTCGCGGCGCGGCGCGGCGCCTAACCGATCGCGTAGGGAGGTATCTCAAGTCGCCATTGGCCCAAAAGCCGTGGACGCGTCTCGGTAACCAGCATGTGCTCCCGGCTGAAGTGGCTGCACCCTCGTTCCACACACTGCTGATGCTGGCCCACATGCCGCTTTTCCGAGGCGAGAACCACGAAGTGATGGACCGCCTGTTCGCGTATCTGATGCAGCCGTGGCCCCGACAACTGGTGGTGCAGCAGGTTGGCGCGCGCCTGATCGAGCAGCCGCAATTGGTGATGGGTGATTTTCTGGCCACGCGCCATACGATGGATGCCGATATGCCGTCTGCACTGGCCTGGCTGGAAATCATGGCTCGGCTGGGCATCTTGAAAAAACACGAGGGATGGCTCCGGCTGTTCGATCGCCTGCTGGATGATCGCGATCGCAAGGGTGTGTGGCACCCTCCCCGTTCGGTGGTGATGCCGGAACACGTTCCGGCGTGGTCGTGGCCGGTCATGCCGCTGGACGATCACGCAGATCTCACGCATGCCACGTCGGTGGACGTCACCTTTCGGCTGGGGCTGATTGCCCGCCTGTCGGGTCGCGGTATCGAGTTGATCTGACGGGCGATCGCCCGCGGGAGGCATGGGCCGATTAGCTTTCGGCCAAACACATGACCTCCATAGAACTCGAAATCTCCCTCGTCGAACCGACGTTCGCCGAACTGGGCCTGGCCCAACCATTGCTCGACGCGTTGCACGATGCGGGTTACGAGCGCCCCACACCGATCCAGCGCGACGCGATACCGATCGCGCTGAAGGGCCGCGACCTGATAGGGTTGGCGCAAACCGGAACGGGCAAGACGGCCAGCTTCACGCTGCCCATCGTGAATCGCCTGTTGGGAGGTCCGCGTCGCACGCGCGTGCTCATCCTCACGCCAACACGTGAACTCTGCCTGCAGGTGGAAGAGAGTTTCCGCAAGTACTCCAAGTACGCGCCGGTGGACGTAATCCCGGTATTCGGGGGTGTGGGCTACGAGCCGCAGGAAAAGGCGCTGCGTCGCGGGGTTGACGCGGTGGTCGCCACACCGGGACGCCTGCTTGATCATCTCGAGAAACGCAATGTCGACTTCTCCTATCTCGAGACGTTGGTGTTGGACGAAGCCGATCGCATGCTGGACATGGGCTTTGCACCGCAGATCAACCGGATCATCGATCAGATTCCGCGCTATCGGCAAACCCTTCTGTTCAGTGCCACGATGCTGCCGGAAGTCGAGGCCTTGGCGCGCAAGTATCTCCGCAAGCCGGTTGTTGTGCAGGTGGGCCGACGTTCGTCGGCGGCCACCACGGTCACCCACGCGGTGTACCCGGTGCCGCGCCAGCGCAAGAATGAATTGCTGGTGCATTTGCTCAAGGAGCGCGACCACGAATCGGTTCTCGTGTTCTCGCGTACCAAAAGCGGTGCGGATCGCGTGGTGCACGACTTGCAGCGGGCTGGTATCGATGCGGGCGCGATGCATGCAGACAAATCGCAGAAGGATCGGATCAAGGCGCTGGAAGACTTCCGCAGCGGCAAGCTGCGCGTGCTGGTTGCTACCGACATCGCACAACGCGGACTCGATATCTCCGGCATTACGCACGTGATCAATTACGACGTGCCGCAGCAGCCGGAAGACTACGTGCATCGCATTGGACGAACCGGACGCGCGGCCGCGACCGGCGATGCCTACACGTTCATGTCGGCGGAAGAGATTGGCATGGTGCGTACCATCGAACGCATGATTGGACAGGAAATTCCGCGGGTGAGCGTACCGGGCTTTGACTTCGGGACAACCGCCGCAGGCTGAATCGCCGTTGGAATGACTGCGTTAACGCCTTACCCGCCCCAGTCGCGACACGGTGACGGTATCGCGACTGGCGCCGCGGGACACGATCACGCGAAGATTCGCCGCACCATACCCGAGGCCCGACGGCAGGTAGGCCATGGAGTCGCGCGTCGCCTCCAGTCGAACGGCTCGACTGCTCTGCAGATCGAGCCGAGCCAGGGTGTCGCTTCCGGCGTGCACCGCAATGCGACCCCGGGCACCGTCCAGTCTGACGGCGGTGCGGGTTCCCGTTGCCATGGCCCGGTCGCGTGCCATCGCGAACAGCTCGGCCACTTCGCGAGCCGCGCCGTGTACGGTTGCGGTGTTGAAAAGGCGTGCACCCCCGGCAACGCCGGTCGCGGTGAGAACGCCGAGGACCGCCAACAGGATGACCTGTTCGATGAGGGTACTGCCATCTCGCGTGCGCATGGCGCAAGATTGTGCGCAGTGGCGCGAGGTACATACCCCGTTTATCGCAGCCCACATCATTCCAGCGCGAGCCTCCAACCCGCGATGCCCATGCGCCCGTCCCATCCGACCCCACTCGCCGCCCGCACACGTGTTCGGCGACGTGCCGTCGCCCGGCTGTTGACGCTGCAAACGATTGCGGCGATTGGTTTTTTTCTGACGAGCTGTTCGCTCAGTATCCCTGCGCCCACCGCGGGTGTATCGTCGGCACAGGCGATCATGGACCTGGAGTCGGCCGTTCTGCAAATGCGCGAGGACAACTCGTTGCTGCAGGCACAGATCGATTCCCTGCGCGACGTAACGGCATACCAGGATACGATACTGCGTCAGCTGGCGGCCTTGTCCAACCTCTCCATGCGTCCGCCATCGTCGATGGTTCCCTGACCTTTCCCTGACCCGACTCTCTTCCGCTATGCGCATCGCGCTTTCCACGGGTGGTGGCGACGCCCCCGGTTTGAACGCTGTCATTCGTGCCGCCGTCCTTTCGTCGCGAACGCGAGGCTGGGATGTGCTCGGCATCAAGCGCGGCTATGCCGGTTTGATGGGTGAAGATGACGTGATCCCACTCACCGCTGACAGTGTGAAGGGGATTGGCGGATTGGGCGGAACGATACTCGGCACGACGAATCGTGGCAGTCCGCTGGCCTACCCGGTCAAACAACCTGACGGAACGTGGAAGGACGTTGACCGTTCCGACGAGTTGATAGCGAATGCGCGTTACCTCGGCATTGAAGCGATCATTTCGATTGGTGGCGATGGATCACTCAAGATTGCGTCGCAGTTGGCCGCCAAGGGCATGCGTATTATCAGCGTGCCGAAAACCATCGACAACGACGTGCCGGGAACGGTGACTACCTTCGGGTTCGACACCGCTGTCAACACGGCCATGGAAGCGATCGACAAGCTGCACACGACCGCCGAGTCTCACGATCGCGTCATGGTGCTGGAGGTGATGGGTCGCGAGGCAGGATTCATCGCCCTGCACGCGGGGGTGGCCGGCACGGCCGACGTAATTCTTATCCCCGAAATCGCCTGGGACATCGAAAGCGTCTGCGACAAGATTCGTGCACGCGACGCGTCAGGCCGTCGCTTCAGCATCGTGGTGGTCGCCGAAGGCGCGAAGCCCAAGGGTGGGAAGGAGTCGATCATGGGCGCCTCCATGCCAGGCCAGGAGCGTCGTTTAGGGGGTATCGCCGAGCGTCTGGGTTTCGAGATTCAACAGCGAACGGGCAAGGAGGTGCGCTCGATGACGCTGGGCCACCTGCAGCGCGGTGGATCGCCCACAGGCTACGATCGACTGCTGGCCACCCGATTCGGTGCCGCCGCGGTTCAAGCCGTCGCGGACAAGCAGTGGGGACACATGGTAGCCCTTCAGTCCCCCCATCTGGTGTGCATTCCGATCGAAGAGGTACTCCGCGAGACCAAAAGGGTCGATCCGAGCCACGACGTCGTGCAGGCCGCCAGGATGACCGGAATCTCGTTTGGAGATTGACTGAGTAGGACGACTGAGTAGGACGACTGAGTAGGAAGTCGGAAGTCGGAAGTCGGCAGTACTGGGAACTGAGTACTGAAGTACTGAAAAGAGTACTCAGTACTGACAAGTAATACTCAGTACTGAAAAGAGTACTCAGTACTCAGTAATCCGTACTTCCTACTGCCTACTTCCTACTTCCTACTGTCCTAACAGAGTGACGCCCCCGTCCAGCCAGGAAGCCGTTTCACCGGCTGAACTTGCTCGTCATACCGATACTTACCTCTCAGACGGGGGTAAGACCGCACTGATGGCACGGTCTGTGCCTTGTAAGGCAGGTGAGCGCTCCGTTTGTACGATTCCGGTGACGATGAGCGACCCTGAAGTACCCCGTTGGAGGAAGTCATGAAACGACGCACGCTGCTGACAGTTTTTGGCGCCATGAGTATGAGTGTGGCAGCCGCTGGGATCTCTCCGGCGGCCGCAGCTGCTGCATTAGGTGCGCAGGGCACACGCCAAAAGCAGGACAGCATTCCGCGTTCGTATCTACCTCCCGCAAAGATGTGCCGGGTATGGATTGACGGCGTGCCGGCAGCGCAGCAGCCCGCGCCAACCGATTGCCCAACAGCCATTCTCAAGAAGCCGGCAAATGGGCGCGTGATTTACGGCGAGGAAAAGGGAAAGGGTGCCGACAAGGTTCCGGTGAAGGGCTTCGCGAGGCCTGACACGGACAAAAAGCCTCCATTGATTCCGCCGGACATTATTCCGGTCGACCCGCGAGAAGCCCGCGCGGAGCGAGAGAGCAAACGCATTACCGATGCCCAACTCTATGGCGATCAGCAGCCGGCCTCCGCGCCGGCTTCGTCGTATCCGGGTGGGCCGCCGTCACAGCAGGGGCCATTGGGATCATACGGCGGGTACGTGACTCAGGGCGGCGTGGTGGTTGGTCAGGGTGTCATGAACGATCCTCGATACTTTTCGGCCAATTCGGGTCAGCGTCCGCCAGGAACCGGATCTTCTGTGTGTCTCGATCGTGATGGCGATGGCTGGTGCGACGATTCGCGGTACGGGCCACCGGTATGTCTCGACAAGGACACGGATGGTCGATGCGATGACTTGCCCGCCTTTGCCTCGCAGGCCTATCCGCAGGTGCTGCCGTCGATGCGTTCGGCGCTTGATGTGATTCAGGGACGTCCGAGCAGCGAGGTCATGACCTGGCTTGGCACCAATGAGTTCACGGTACGCGTACCCGATCAAGGTCGCGGTGGTGTGCCGTGGCGCGCGCTGTTCCTGGATCAGAACAGCGAACTGTTGCAGGTGTGGACGGATACGAATCGGGATGGGCGCGCGGATCGCGTGGAAGTGTTTCGGAACGGCCAACGCGCAAAGTTGATACAGCGGTGATTTGAAAACGGGCGAACGGAGACGGGAGACGGGAGACGCATGGGCGACCACAGCGCGGCCGAGTTCATACGAGTTCAAGCGGCCCTGGCCGGTCGTTACTCACTGCGCCGAGAACTCGGGCGCGGCGGCATGGGAATCGTGTATCTGGCGCACGACGTGGCGCTGGAGAGGCCGGTCGCGCTGAAGGTGCTCCAGCGCCATCTGGCGAACCAGCAGGGGCTCAGGCAGCGCTTCCAGAATGAAGCGCGCACCGCCGCCAAGTTGTCGCATCCCAACATCATTCCGATCTTCGCTGTCGACGAAGTCGATGACGTGGTGTTCTTCGTTATGGCATTCGTGGACGGCGAAACGCTCGGCCAGCGCATCAGGAGTCGCGGCCCATTGGCGGCGTCAGAACTTGCGAAAATCCTGCGAGACGTGGGGTGGGCATTAACCTACGCTCACACGCACGGCGTCGTGCACCGTGACGTGAAGGCCGACAACATCATGATTGAGCGCGCCACAGGCCGCGCTCTGATGGTCGACTTCGGTATCGCGCAGATCAGTCAGCGCGCGGAAGAGACCGACGTCCGCGAGATGCTGGGCACGGCAGATTACATGAGCCCCGAGCAGGCCAGCGGCGACGGTGCAGATTCGCGAAGCGACATTTATTCGCTGGGTGTTGTCGCCTACTATGCCCTCTCTGGCCGATTGCCATTCGAGGGCGCGACGGCGGGCGAGGTGCTGGCAAAGCAGATCACGCAAGCGCCGTGTCCGATCGCCGAGCGTGTGCCGGGGATCTCGGCGCGTATCGCGAACGCCATCGATCGCTGCCTGGCCAAGGATCCGGCCTTGCGCTTTGACAATGCAGAAGATCTGGCAGATGCGGTGGACGTCGCGCTGGTTTCGCGGCGCGAAGTACCACTCGCGATCCGGAACTTCGTGAAATCGTCCAGTGAAGTGACGCACAATATTGTCTGGATCAGTTATTTCCAACTGTTCTTCGTGGTGCTCGCCGGCCTCGACGCGCTGACACCCGCGGCGCTCGCACGCGACGTCTGGCTTGCCATCGCGGCGATCGCGCTGGTGGTAGAGCCGATCCCGGTGGTCGGGATGCTGGCGCAGATTCGAAAATTCCTCAAGTCAGGGTACACGCGCGAAGACCTTGAGGACGCATGGAAACGAGCGCTCCCTGCTGACGAACCCGATCGACTGTCGGAACATGCACGCACTCCAGGTTCAATCGAGCGCGCTTCGAGGATTGCCGTTCCATTGGGTTGGGCAGTCATGATCGGATCAGTGGCCGTTGGGGGGTTTTCGTCGGGCAATGCAGGTTTTGCTCTCGGTTCGGTGGGTCTGATGAGCGCCTTCATTGGCGGTGTCGTGACCTTGTGGCGCCATGATAATCGCACGGGACTGAGTCGACGGCTGACGGGCGCTTTTCTACAGAGTCGTGTCGGTCGTTGGGCGTTCCGGCTGGCAGGCGTGGGTCTTGATCGCTCGTCACTGGCGTCGTTGGGAACGCACCGTCCCACCGAGTTGGCCCTTGGCATGGCGGTCGATTCGCTGTTCGATGCGCTGCCGAAAGCAACGCGGTTAACCCTGTCGGAACTGCCGTCTGTGGTGAAGCGCCTTCAGGCAGACGCAATGACGATGCGGCAGCGGGTGGAGCAGTTGAACGATGTGGTCACTCAGACCGACATTCCCGTGCACAGCACGTCCCACCCGTTGGCGGAGAACGACGCGTTAGCGCAACGTCGCGACTCGCTGGACCGCGATCTGAGCCTGGCGCGCGACGCGGCCAAGGACCGTCTTGCCGATGCGGTGACCGCGCTCGAAACGATTCGGCTCGATTTGCTGCGACTGACGGCGGGATCTGGAACGCTTGAGAACCTGACCACCGACCTTGCCGACGCACGCGCCGTGAGCGAGGAGCTTGGGCGGATACTTGAGGCGCGCGACGAAGTGGAAGCGCACCTGTCGCAGAGCAGGGCGGCGTAGGAGACGAGCGTCGCTATCGAGAGTCTGGGCGCCCCTTGTCGTCGTCAGACCGTGGAGCGACCATTGGAGCGGGCGTCATTGAGGACGCTCCGGGCAGGGATGCCCGCACGATTCCGATCTCGCCGAGTGCCAATGCCGGCTCGCAAGCCGTCCAAGTCGAGTGCCGCTGGTGGGAAAAAGTCGGCGGCGCCATCGCTGCCGCTTGATGGCGTGAGCAACGCGCCGGCGCGCGCGTACGAGCATGTTGAGGCCGACGCAGCGTTGCGGCCGGAGGCGGGTACGCAGGCGCAATTTCGCAAGAAGAAGGCGCCGGCCACGTACCGCTATGATTCGTCGATCGCGCCGGAACTCGTGTGGGACGGTGGCAATGCGGCGCTTCGCGATCGCGTGAGCGAACTGTTCGCGGTGGTGGAGCAGGGGCTGTCGGCCAACGGCGTGGACGACGCGGCCGTTACCGCGCGCGCGGCCGGTCTGGACGCAGCGCGGGAGCTCAAGCGGTTGCAGCAGCCATTTCTGAATTGGACCGGCAAAGCCGAACGGTTGTCGTTTGATGTGCCCACGCTGCCGATGTTCGTGCATGAGCGTTTGAGCACGCAGGCCATTCTCGAAACACTGGCCGCGCACAGGAAAGACCAGCAGAACGACTTGTTTGATCTGTTCGCCGATCCGAAGCGCAGCGTGGTGGATCAGGTGCTGAAGGCGTACGAGCACCGCGACCGCTGGGTGAATCGCATGATGCTGGGCGATTCACTGGTGTGCATGAATTCGCTGCTGCAGTACGAGGGGATGGGCGGTCAGGTGCAGATGATCTACATCGACCCGCCGTACGGCGTGAAGTTCGGGAGCAACTTTCAGCCGTTTGTAAGAAAGCGCGACGTGAAGCATGGTGATGATGCCGATCTCACGCGCGAGCCGGAGATGGTGCAGGCGTATCGCGATACGTGGGAGCTGGGGCTGCACTCGTATCTGACGTATCTGCGGGATCGGCTGCTGCTGGCGAGGGAGTTGCTGACGACGAGTGGGAGCGTGTTTGTACAGATCTCGGATGAGAATTTGCACCATGTGAGGGAGGTGATGGATGAGGTATTTGGGGGGGAGAACTTTTGCGGCGTGATCGCGTTTGCCAAGACGACTGGCCAGACGTCAAGTCTGCTCGCCTCGACGTCCGATTTCGTCCTGTGGTACGCACGGACTGTC
>JANOKE010000736.1:0-1404 GCA_031419135.1 Gemmatimonadaceae bacterium | reverse complement strand
GGCATCACCGGCCCGCCCGGTGCCGGGAAAAGCACCGTGACCGCCCGATTGGCGCGCGCGTACCGGTCATCGGGGCTGCGCGTGGGCATCGTGGCGGTCGATCCCACATCGCCATTTACCGGCGGCGCGCTGCTGGGTGATCGCATTCGCATGGAAGAGGTGGCGCTCGACCCGGGCGTGTTCATTCGCTCCATGGCAACACGCGGCTCGCTGGGCGGCCTGGCCAGCGCCACACGCGAAGTGTGCGATGTATTGGATGGCTTTGGCATGGACGTGATTCTGCTGGAGACCGTCGGCGTAGGCCAGAGCGAGCTTGATATTTCCCGCGCCGCCGACACGACGGTGGTGGTGCTGGTCCCCGAGTCGGGCGATTCCATTCAGACGTTGAAGGCCGGTGTAATGGAGATTGCCGACATCTTTGCGGTGAACAAGGCGGATCGGCCTGGCGCCGATCGGCTGCGCAATGACATCGAGTTGATGCTTGGCCTCCGGTCGGGCGCCGCACTCCAGTCACCGGCACATCACGGGATTGACCTCTCCAGTCTCGGCGATCGAGAGGCGCTCCGGCAGAACATGAATCCGGCGCGCGCCGCACGAGCAGCCGCCGGAGTCTCCGGTCAGGTCGGGTCGACGGGTTCGTGGACACCACCCGTGCTGCGCACCATTGCCGTCAAAGGCGAGGGAATCGACGACCTCGTCAAGGCCCTCGACCGGCATTTCCACTATCTTGAAGTCAGTGGTGAGTTGCGGGTTCGGCGGCGCCAGCGTCTTCGAGAGCGCGTAATGGAAGTGGTTGAGCAACAGGTCCGCGTGCGGCTCTGGCACGACGCCGGAACCCTGCAATGGCTTGACGATCAACTTCCGTTGCTTGAGGATGGCACGCTGGCACCGTTTGCGGTGGCCGACACGTTGCGCGCCCGCAGCGTGTCATTGCTTACCGGCGCCGCGCATACGTCCGTAGCGGGTCTTCTCCCGGGAACCAATTGATGACGACAGTCCGCGATCTTGAAGACGTGGTGCGCCAACAACAGGCGGAACTCGATTCCCTGCGCGAGGAAGTCGCGCGATGGAAGACCCACTACGACGCTGGCCGCACGCGAGACATTGCCTTCACCAATTCGGCCACGGAAATCGAACCGCTGTTCACCGCGCTGGATCTCGAGAACTCGGCCGGCACGGCGTTTGAGCTTCCGGGGCAATGGCCCTACACGCGCGGCATACATCCCACGGGCTATCGCGGCAAGCTGTGGACCATGCGGCAGTTCGCCGGCTTTGGCACGGCGCGCGAAACCAACCAGCGCTACAAGTTCCTGCTCTCGCAGGGCCAGACGGGGTTGTCGGTCGCATTCGATTTTCCAACGCTCATGGGCTACGATTCCGATCACGCGCGATCGGAAGGCGAAG
>JANOKE010000735.1:0-6807 GCA_031419135.1 Gemmatimonadaceae bacterium | reverse complement strand
CATCCGCAAAACGAGTACGCCAACCATTTGGCGACGCGCGCCGCCGCACAGCAAAATGCGACCGACGGCCTGATCGAATCGTCGTTCGAGCAGTGGTGGGAAGACCGACCCGTCAGATCAGGCACCCATCGGGCCGACCTGTCCCGTTTTCCAGACCCGGAAAGCTTTGTGCCTGCTCCGCCGTTACCCGTTCCGACAATGGTGCGTCGTCTGGAGTAGGTCTCCTGGCGCACAAGCGTCGGGAGCTTTCCGAGACGCCCATGTTCAAGTTTGTGCTGATCCTCGCGTTGGGAATCGCCCTCGGCTACGGTTACGGCTGGAAGGACGCGCACGTTCATGAGAAAAATGTCGCTGAACGACTGATTGACCGGGTCGGCGGCGACAATAAAAGCAAGATGAGCTCTGACGCCGACGCCACCACGCGCTCGGTGATTGGTAAGTGAATCCACCGGCGCGCCCGCTCGACGACCTCGATCGGCTTTCGTTCCGCCTCGCCCGTATCATTCGCGAGCAGTATCCGCAGCTGAGCAGACACGGCTTCACGCTCATCGATCTCGAAGAGCGGCTGTTGCCCTTTCGCGAGACGCGACGCGAAATGGTGGATGGCGGCACCGAGTCGTGGGAGCGTGCGATGTTGCGGCTCCTGGCGGGCGAGCGTGACATTCTCAAGTCGGAGGCTGGCCTGCGCGATGCCTGTTTGCAGGCGCTCACGTTGCCGTCACCTACCTTGGCGCTCGTGCGGGTCTGGTCGAACAGCCTGCTCACGCTGAATACGGCGGAGTTTCGGGGTGCGTCGACCGACGCCGCTGTGAGATCCCACTCGGCTCACGGTTGTCGATACTGCGGAAGCCGACTGCCCGACGGACGCCGCTCCACGTTCTGTCCTCATTGCGGGATCGATCTCACCAAGCGACAGTGTCCCGCCTGCAGCACCGAACTCGAAATCACCTGGTACTTCTGCGTAACCTGCGGGCGCGGTGCCGATAAGCAGTCTGGGCCGGTGCTGGTCGCGCGAGTCGCGAGCTGACGGCGAAGGAAATAGGAGGCACTGGGGTACTGCGGTATTATCCCCGTCATGCATCGATTTCGTACTTCGTCCGCCGCCGCGTGTATCAGTGTGGCGTTGCTCGTGGGCGCGTGCGCCACCGCCACGCCCACAGGCGCGCCGACACACCGTGGCGTCGGGTCGGTCGCCAGCGGGCCGTCACTGTCGCAGCCGCTCGCCTCCCGGTGGCCCGTGAAAACCGCCGAGCATGTCGACCTCTGGTTGCACGCCTTTGCGGTACTCACCAACGATACCGCATCGATTCCGCTGTACCGACTCGGCTACCGCGACTCGCTGACCGTGGTGAAGAATCGAGCGAACGTGCTCACGTCGCTCGATGCGAACCGGGTCACGCTGGCCGCAGGCCTCGCCGCATCCGGTACGTATTTGCAAGCACAGTTTCTGCCGCTGGACATGGCCAATTGGGATGTTCTTCGCGCGTTCGCCGAACGATTTCTGCAGTACCAGGGTGACGCGCGGCGGGCACCGGACAAGGAGACTGCAGCACGGGTGGCCCAATTCGCCGCAATCTTCCCGGGTGAAGCCGATCGTGAATGGCTGCGCCTATTCGTCACGGGCGTGGGCGACGAGCAACTGAGATTCTTCGCCGATACGCATGGTCGTGCCGTGCGGAGTCGTGCCGCCGTGATCACGGCGGTAGACTCACTGTGGCAGAAGGTGTACCGGGCACGATTCGACCGATTTCTCACCAACACGGGACAACGCACAGGTGACATCGTGCTGTCGCTGCCAATTGGTGGCGAAGGTCGGACGGGCATCGGGCGCGATCAGCAGACCGTGGTGGTGGTACCCTTCCCTCAGCGCATCACGGACGCTGCCGATGTGATGTTCGTGCTGGCGCACGAGGTGACGGGAACACTCGTGGGCGCAGTGGTGGCCGACAATTCCACACCAGCAGAACAGCGAGCCGGAGCCGCCAATCGGTTGATCTCGCTGGGTCAGGTACAGGCGGGTGCGCTGCTGCTCGAGCGCATCGCGCCCGAATTGCTGGAACCCTACATGCGCTTCTATCTCATGCAGGGCCGGGCCCGCGTCCCGGACGAAACGTCGGGCACCACCCTCCGTGCGGCATTTGCGCGTCGCTTTGAACTGCCCGCAACGATCCGCGACGCTTTGCTGCGTCAGATCGAGATCGTGCTGGGCGGAATCTGACCACTCGCCATCGACGTAAGTTTCCTCATGTCCAATCCAGTCGACTCCAATCGATCGCTTCCCGTACCTGCGGCCGGAACCGTCGAACCCGTCCTGCCGCGGGTCGCGCTTGAGCGCGTGCTGGCCCGCGCCACCGAACTTCAGGGCGATGGTGGTGAAGTGTCCGACGCGGTATCCGAGTCTCGTCTGATGGAGATTGCGCGCGAAGTGGGGATCGATCCCATGCACTTGCGGCAGGCGTTGGCGGAGGAGCGCGCGCGGCTGCCGATGCAGGAGCCCGAGCACGGTGTGGTGCTCGATGCGCTCGGCCCCGCCACGGTGTCGGTGCAACGTGTTGTGCCTGGAACTCCAGCGGAGGTGTTGGCCAAGCTCGAGGCTTGGATGCCGCGCATGGAATCGCTGTCCATCCGTCGTCGCGTGACCGACCGTGTCAGTTGGGAGCCGAGTGGAGACACGATCGGCAATTTTCTGCGATCGTTCGGAATGGGGGGCCGTCGTCAGGACTTGGTGCGACAGGATCAGGTCGTGGCGAGCGTCACCGCCATTGACGCGACACGCAGCGTCGTACGATTCGATGCCGAGTCGTTTGGGGCTCGGCGTGCGCAGCGCACATCAATCCTTCTGATCACGCTGGCCCTCGTCGTGATGGGACTTGGCGTGTCAGTTCCGTTGGTGCTGCTGGCTGGCGGCAGCGCAGTCGGCGGGGTGGGAAGCGCCGCAGTGGCCGCGTTTGCGAGCGCGCTCGGTTACTTCAGCTGGCGCACGATCCGCCGTGGCTATCGGCAGATGATCGATCGTACGCACCTGCGACTGGAGCAACTGCTCGACGACTTGGAGAGCGGTGGGATGCAACCGCCGCCGAGTCTGGCCCGGCAGGTAACGGCGGCGTTGTTGCGGTGAGACGGGAGACAGGAGAAGGCAAGACGGGAGACACCCACCGTCTGGATTCTCCCGTCTCCCGTCTTGCATCTCCCGTCTTTCCTACGCAAATCCGAGCTCAAACGCTCTGCGTTGCACCCTCGCCACCAGCCAGCGAACGCCGACGTTGCTCATGACCAGCATCGCACCGGTCATCAGCAGCGACTTCACTTCCCGCCGGGAAATCTTCACCGATCCACCTGGTTTGAGCATGGCCGTGCTCTGCACGAGATCGCGCAACGTGGCGTACGCCAAGAGCAACGGGAGAATGCAGAAGAGCCGGATAGAAACCGCCCGACGCGGAATGAGCAGCAGGTAGTTCCGTGCTTCGTCGAGATCATGCCACGCGAGTTGAATGAGCTGCGCGAGCGCTGCTCTGTTCTTGAGGAGCAGTTCGGGAGCCAGGATGTGGCTTTGCGAGCTGCCCTGCGCCTGCAAGAGTTCTTCCGGCACGTAGACGGAATTCTCCTTCTCGGCGTCGATCGCCACATCTTTGAGGATGTTCACCGTTTGCAAGGCTTCGGCAAACGCCCGACAGCGTTCGCGAAGTATGGCATGGCGGCGGGCTCCGATACTTGGCGAGTGCTCATGCCACAGATCTGTCAGCAGGTAGCCCACCGTACCGGCAACGTAGTAGCAGTACTCCTTGTATTCTTCGACGGTCTGAATCCGTATGCCGTTCGGATACAGAAGTACGAACTTGCGCATTCCGACCACCATTTCGGCAACCCATTTGCGCACCATGGCCTGCGTGGCCGCCGGGAGTTCGCCGAAGTGACCAAGCACCAGGTCGCAGTTGTGCGTCAGTGCCAGATGCGCCGCATCACCGCGAAGCGCCTGCACCCCGTCGAGGAATCGATGCAGCGCGTGCGGTGAATCGAACGCCGCGACAAAATCGTCAAACAGCGCCGCTTTGCGTTCTGGCGAGACATCAAGCGAATCTTCCACGGTATCGGCGATGCGGCACAGGAGGTAGGCGTCGAGAACCGCCTGCCCGAGGGGACCCGGCAGCGCTTTGATGCCCAGCGCGAACGTGCGCGAGACGGCCGGCAGAATGGCGTGGCAGAAGCGCGCGGCATCCCGCTGGGTAATCGCGTCGCGAATGGCGTGGGAAAGGGGCATCGTGTCAAACATACGAGGTCAACGCCACTCACGTCACGGCTTTTTTGATCTCTCCCAGCGCGCTTGTCTGGCGAGGCGTGATCGGCGAGACTGCGGCGTGCCCTCTGCGCGCCCTGCCATCGCGGAATCTCCGTCGGATTTTCGTGGGGTCTTCCGCTCCGATCTGCTTGCCCGGTCACTCTACGCCGAGGGCGCAGGAGTCGCGCGCGCGTTACCATCCGCCGTGGCCGTTCCCGCCGATGCCGAAGACTGCGCTCCTCTGATTCGATGGGCTCGTCGTGACGGGTACTCGCTCATGGCGCGGGGGTCGGGCAGTGGCATGGCGGGCGGCGCCGTGGGATCGGGGATACTGGTCGACCTCAGTCGCTTCACCGCCCTCGGCGCCGTGGATGTGGAGACCCGTACGATTCGCGTGGGAACAGGCGTCCTGCGCGGGCAGGTTGATGCGGCCGCACGCGCTCACGGACTGCGATTCCCCGTAGACCCATCGAGTGGAGCGTTCTGCACGATTGGCGGCATGATCGCTGCGAATGCGGCCGGCGCGCGCTCATTGCGCTTCGGCGCAACGCGCGCATGGGTTCGCGCTGTGCATTGCCTGTTCGACGACGGGAGTGCGGCGTGGATCCGACGAGGGTCGCCGACGCCGACAACGATTCCCGCCGTGGCGCGACTCGTTTCCACACTCGCGCAGCTGCGCCAATACGCCGATCCGGCCTCATTGCGTCATACCGGCGTGCGCAAGGAATCGAGTGGCTACGCGATCGCTGACACGCTTGCTCCTGAAGGACACCTGCTCGATTTGCTTATTGGCAGCGAAGGGACGCTGGCCCTTTTTATCGAAGCGGATCTGGCACTCTGTGAGGTGGCCGGTGCAACGGCCACCGTTCTTGCATCGTTCCCTTCGCTGGGGCACGCAACGGCCTGTGCATCGGTGCTACGGGACGCGGGCGCAAGTGCCTGCGAACTGCTTGACCGAACATTTCTGGCGGTGGCCGCGACAGACGGACCAACCGGCGTATCGCTCACGGCCGACGCAGTGTTGCTGATCGAAGTCGAAGGCGTTGATGTCGGAGACGCGCGGGATGCCCTGGGGCGAGTCACCAATGCGTGTCGGACCCACCGCGCCGACGATGTGACCACGGCGATTGACGCGGAAGCGGAGCATCGGCTGTGGGCGCTGCGACATGCTGCGAGTCCGATTCTGGCGCGGCTCGCTCCCCGTTTGCGCTCGATGCAGTTCATCGAAGACGGCTGTGTGCCACCGGCGCAGTTCTCTGCGTACATCCGCGGCGTGCGCGCGGCGCTGACGCGCTTCGACACGCCGGGTGTGATTTTTGGTCACGCCGGCGATGCACACGCCCATGTCAATCCGCTGGTCGATGTCACGCGTGCCGACTGGCGTGATCGCGTTGAAGGCATTCTCAGCGACGTGTCCGACCTTACCGCGCGACTGGGAGGCACGCTCTCGGGCGAACACGGAGACGGCCGACTGCGGGCCCCGATCCTGGATCGGGTATGGAGCCCGGCGGCACTCGCCGCGTTTGCAAACATCAAAGAGGCTGGCGACCCGACGGGGGTGTTCAACGTGGGGTGTAAAGTGACTCGCGCGGGCGATCAGGCCATCGGCGCCGTGCGACATGATCCGGACGCTACCGCACTCGACCCACGAGCCCGCAGCGCGCTCGACCGCATCGAGCGGGAACGAGCCTGGCATCGCTATCGGCTTGAGGCTCCTGGATGAACTGCGAAACCGGTGCTGGGATCATGGGACAGACGAAACACCGATATCGGACACCGGATGGACTACGATACCGGGGATGGGATACCGGAGGCCGGATACCGGTTAGGTGACACGACATTGGATATCGTCTTTCGTCCCATATCCGCTATCCGGTATCCCATCACCGTTATCGTCCCTTCATCTGGTATCCGGTATCGTTCCGTGTTCACACGCGACACGATCCTTCCCTTCCCCCGCGTGCTATCGTCATGCCGCTCACCGCCGCCATTGTACGCGAACCCACCATTACGGTGCTCGCCCGTCCGCAGTTCACCGAACCCTCGCACCTGGCCGTCCAGTGGATGGGAGAGGCAACGGACGGCGAACGACTGGCCGAATTCGCGGGTCGCCTGTGCTCCATGAGCCAGCGCAATCCCGCCGGTCGGTCAACGCGCGAGTATCTCGAGAATATCAAGACGCAGGGACACGGCAGTGTGCTTGAGCATGCCAACTATACCTTGCTGCTCGAAGGGGTGAGTCGATCGCTTACCCATGAGCTGGTGCGGCATCGCGCTGGCTTCGCGTATTCGCAACTCTCGCCGCGCTATGTAGACGAAAGCGATGCCTGTTTCGTGATACCGCCCGCCCTGATTGGCGATGAAGGACTCGAAACCGCGTGGATCGCGCAGATCACGGCGGCCCAGGAGAGCTATGTCGCGCTCGTGAACGCGCTGATGACGCGATATGCCTGGGTCGATGACCGGAACCATCGTCGGAAAATGGCGCGGGAGGCGGCGCGCGGCGTACTGCCCAACAGCACCGAGACCAA
>JANOKE010000734.1:0-7031 GCA_031419135.1 Gemmatimonadaceae bacterium | reverse complement strand
GTCCGGTCTTGCCGCTGCCGGTCATGCCGATGATCACGGCATGGGTGGTCAGATCCTTGGCGTCGTACAGG
The DNA here is from genome assembly GCA_031419135.1 of Gemmatimonadaceae bacterium. Classification (GTDB taxonomy): domain Bacteria; phylum Gemmatimonadota; class Gemmatimonadetes; order Gemmatimonadales; family Gemmatimonadaceae; genus Gemmatimonas. The sequence continues at coordinate 6,960 of JANOKE010000734.1, read as the reverse complement.
ACGAGCTCATCCTGACGCGCGCGCGCGGCGAGATCGAAGCGCTTGCCAAGATAGAAGGCGCCCAGTTTTTCAAAATCGGTCATGGCTTGGTTCCAGGAGTCGTCAGAGCGGTACCGGCGCGTGCCATGCGACGCAACTCATCGGCATGCGCCCGAAGGTTGTCGACTTCGTATGGTTGCAGCAGTCGGTCTACGCCGTTCACCCGTTTGGCCGATCGGGCGAGTGAGTCGTGCTGCCACTCGAGCTCGATGATCGTACGCAGCGTGTCCGGCGTCGCCCGGTTGCCGAACAACGTTTGCTCGCGCTCCTCGCGGGCGACAGCCAACAGCCCCGATGAATCGAAGCGGAACTGTCGCATCGCGCGCGCGCTGTCGGTGAACAGCGCGACCTCGTCGATTTGTGTGATCCACGAACCGTCAAGAATGGCCCGCCACGTGGAATGCGCGTCGGCCCCCTGCCACGCGCCTTGGCGCATTCCTGGACCGACCGTCGAGTCGGAGATGGGAGCGCCAGCGGCGACCGCCGCCGAGTCATTCCTGGTGGTGTCGTCGCGGGTCCCGCAGGCAACCGCGACCGCGAGCGACATTGCGAAGAGCGCGCCGTGCAGTGGTCGTTGAATCGGCATCTGGATCATGATGACAAACTGGCGGCTCTCGCGAGGCACCGCCAGCGTATGTCGCGCGATGCGGCCTACGTTGGCGTTGGCAGGTGCAACAGCCGTCGTACATCCATCGCGGCCGCTACGCGGCGATGCACCTCGCGCGTCAGCTCAAGCAGTTCTCAGAACTCCCGCTTCTTCATCACCTGAAAGATTTCTTCGGCTTCGGTGCCCGCGATAGGCTCTTTGCCGCCACGCGTGGCGTCCAGCGTGGAGTCAAACGATGCCTTATTGGGCTTCTTTTGCTGGGCCGCTTTGGCGGCGGTCTTTCTGAGCAACGCCTGCAGCTGCGAGTCCTTCATGAACACTCCGGGCGAGGGTCTGGTGCGGTGGGCCGTCCATTGACGTTGGGGCAGAGGGCCGTTGGTGTAAAGTGGGGCGATGGAAGTCTCCCGTCTCCCTTCGCCAACGCCGACGAACGAAAGATCACCACTCTCCCCTCACCGCTCACGGCTCTTCCCTCATCCCTGTGGGTGCTCACACCTCTGGCCCCCGTCTGGCCCCTCACCGCCAGACCACGCAGTCGCCCGTAATCTCCGCCACCGATTTGCACCCCGCCAAGCCCATAGTCAGGTCGAATTCGGCGTGCACGTTGCGCAGCACTTCGCGCACACCCGCTTCGCCGGCAATGGCCAGGCCATACACGTAGGGGCGACCCAGCAGCACGGCCGTCGCGCCCAGGGCAATCGCCTTGAACACATCCGCCCCGCCGCGCACACCGGAATCGAGCAGCACGGGGATGCGGCCCTGTACAACCGCCACGATACCCGGCAGGGCGTCCAGCGACGCCACCGCGCCGTCGATCTGCCGTCCACCATGGTTGGAGACCACCAGACCGTCTACGCCGTGCTCCAGCGCCAGCCGCGCGTCATCAGGATGCAACACACCCTTGAGGAGAATCGGGAGGCGTGTCATGTCGCGCAGGCGAGCGAGATCGGTCCACTGCAGTGATGGCCGTGAGTAGGTGGCGACGAAACGGCGCACGGCCTGACGCGGCCACCCCGTGCGCAGCTTTTCACGAAGCGAACCGGGAGCACGCGACAACAAATCTCGCCACACACTCAGCGCATTCCACGAGAGTCGGGTCGCGGGTGCGGGCGCATCGAGCGGCAGGTCGAGTTCGCGACGAAACACGGGATCGCTGAGATACTGCGCGATCCCCATGCCGCGCAGGAACGGCATGTAGGCGAGATCGAGATCGCGCGGACGCCAGCCGAGCATGGTGGTGTCCAGCGTGAGCACGATACCGCCGCACCCACAGGCCTCGGCGCGTCGCACGAAGCTGCGCACCAGATCGTCCGATCGCGACCAGTACAACTGAAACAACCGTGGCGTGTCGCCCATAACGGCCGCGCACGTTTCCATCGCTACCGATGCCTGATTCGAAAAGATCATCGGCACGCCCTCGCCACCTGCTGCACGGGCCACCGCGAGGTCCGCATCCGGGTGCGCAAGTTCGAGCACACCGATGGGCGCGGTGAGCATCGGCACTGGCAGCGACATACCCAATAACGTGGTGCCCGTGTTGCGGTGCTCGACATCACGCAACACGCGCGGCACGATACGCCATCGCGTGAAGGCGGCGCGATTCGCCGACATCGTGTCTTCGCGTCCCGCGCCCCCCACGATGTACGCGGTCGCTTCCGGCCGCATGACCGCGATCGCGCGCGCTTTGAGCGCCTGCTCACTCACCGGTACCAGTGGACGTCGACCGCCAACACCGTCCACGTAGATCTGCGACTGCCGTTGATGCCCGATCATGGACGGGCGTTTCGCGCCAATCGCTGAATCGCGTCAATGACGGCGCGTCCGGTTGCGCGGGCCGGCGTGATGGCTTCGAAGTGTCCTTCAGCGGGCACGGTGATCACCCACGCGCTGTCACCACGTTGGCGTGCGGCGTTCGCAAAGGCGTCACGGACCGCCGCCGGCGCGATGAGGTCGCGTTCGCCCGCCACATGCACGCTGGGGACACGCAACGGCAATCGTTCGATGGGTGACGCATCGCGCACACGCCCCGGAACGCTGTCGGGTACACCGCCAAGCAAAGACTCTACGGCGGGGTTGCCGCACGTGGCGCGCTCGCGGGCGTAAAACTCGCGCAGATCCGCGATGCCGCCAACCGATACGACGCCACTGAGCGCGATGGGGGTACCGCCAGCGAGCGGGCTTGCCGCATCGAGCGTGCGGCGTGTGGCAAGCCACAAAGCGAGATGAGCGCCCGCCGAGTGTCCGGCGGCCACGACGCGCGTCGTGTCCAGCGGATATTGGCGCGCCAGGGTGCGCACGAAGTCGGCGCCGTCCGCCACATCGCGAAACGTGCCAGGCCATCCGCCGCCCGGATGATCATACCGGCGATACTCGAGGTTCCACGACGCGACACCCACATCCGCCAGGGCGTCGGCCAGCGCCGCCGTATTGCGCAACGTCGCGTATCGCGACATCCAGCAGCCGCCGTGAATGATGATCGCCACGGGGAACGGTCCGCCGCCGTCGGGCATTCGCAGATCGCCGAACTGCAGCGAATCTGCGCCATAGTACAGCCGCGTTGACGAGCGGTGCAGCGGTACCGTGTCGACATCCCCTGCCCGCATGAGACGCGGAGCGGGTGTCTGCGCGCACAGGAAGGCCATCGGCGTGAGCGCGCCCAGCAGTGTCAGTATTCCCGCGAGGCGGATCCACATCCCGGGAAGGTGGCGCGCCACCCCTCACCCGTCCAGACGGCATCGTTCCCGAGCGCGGGCGTCGGACGGAAGAACGTATCCCGATTCCCTTCTCCCTTCTCCCTTCTCCCTTCTCCCGACGCCGAAGGCGTCGGTTCCTACATCCCCCAGTGATCCGCGAGCTTCTTGCCCGCATACACACCCACGCCGGTGCCGACGATCGCGAATACGAACGCCGTGAAGATTCCAAACCGCTCTCCGGCGTACCAGCCGATGGAGCTGAGGACGAACGTGCAGCCGACAACAAGCATCTTGGTCATTCCAACGCCTCCTCGGCAGTTCGGACTGGGCCCCTGCAAGAGAGAGACGACAGCCACGTCTCGGAGGGTACGGATCGAACCAGCAAGAATTGCCTGTTGACAGCTTGACAGGACCGTACTACCGTTTCGGAGCACAAAAACCAGCAGGGCGCGTCTACGGCGCGGGATACGCATCAGCGGGCGACTTCGGGGACCTGGCGACACGCGGGTCTCTTTTTCGTGGGTAGCCTCTCCGGTAGGAGTGCAGTTCCGGAGTCGAAAGGACTTCGGAAATCCGCGCGGGGGTTCAGTCCGCGAAACAACGAGTGCTCGGTGCGTACGGCAGGGCCGGACTCCGAACACACAGCAACAGGAGCAGTGCCATGCGTACGACCGGCAAGGTGAAGTGGTTCAACGACGCGAAGGGCTTTGGATTCATCACGCCCGACGACGGTTCGAAGGATTGCTTCGTGCATCACTCGGCAATTCAAGGCGGCGGTTTCCGCACGTTGGCCGAAGGTGAGCGCGTCGAATTCGACATCGTGCAGGGCCAGAAGGGTCCCGCCGCAGAGAACGTCACGAAGATCCGCGCGTAACAACCGTTTCGCCGCAGTGCAGAGGGCCGTCGGAGCTATCCGGCGGCCCTTTGTCGTTACTGAGTGTCTCGCACTGAAACACGATGTAGTACGTGAGAAGTGGCGTACCGCCTCCGGATCGTACCAGCTATGCGATCTGGCGATACTGCTGGCCGGGCGATGCGTTGGTCGCAGCGAGATCCTGCCCAACAACCGAGAACGATTCGCTGGTGGCGCCGCGTTGACCACGCGTCACGCGCGGCGCCGACTACTGCGCTCGCGTCACGAAACGGGTGGTAAAAACCGGCTGCACCCACGCCGCGGCCCCGCCGGAATCGGTCACCTTGGCACGCACATACGTTTCGGTCCCCCGAAGCGTGTAGCGCGGCGTGAGCGACCGGTCGGTTGCCAGAACCTTTCCGTCCTGACCGATAAACTGCGTGGTGTACTTGAAGTTGCCGTTGGGCGCGATGCGGATATCCATTGTGGTCGACGATAGCGACACATCGGTCAGCGTCACACCGCTGCTGGCGTAAAACTGCCCGGCGTCCAGCGCCGAAACCAAGGCGCGTGTTTCAAGCGCCGCACTGTGCACTGCAACCCATCCGCGACCCGGGTTGGCGCGCGTCGCGGAGAACTCGCCCTGAAAGTGGTGGGCATCGTCGACCGCAATACCAAACATACGCTTGCCGCTGGACAACAATCCATCCCACACCTCTTCCATACCGGGCCAATCGCCGCCACCAATATTGTGCACCAGAGGATGCCCGTTGAAAATCTCGAGCAGGCGGTCGTTCTTCATGCGGAAGAGCGTCGCCGAGTCGATGCTCCATACAAAATTCGGATGATTGATATGTGGCACGGCCCGCTCGGCGCGAATCGCGTCGATGGTTCCCTGCACGGTGCCCAGCAGCGTCGGCGCTGCGATCGGCAAGATCACCCGCGTCACGGCGAGCGCGTTGATATGGACGGCGGCTTTTTGAAAGCTGGTCGTGACCTCCTCCCCGGGCAGCAACAGGAACGTTGAGTCAGTGAGCGACGTCAGGGTTTTTGGATCGGTGAAGACGTTGTGGTCGGACAGCACGAGAAATGCGTATCCGCGGCTCTTGTACCACCGCGCGACGTCGGCGGGTGGAGTGTCCCCGTCGCTCTCGGTGGTGTGGGTATGGGTATTCCCCTTCAACCAACGCGCGCCGACAGGAACAACCGGCACTTCGAAGCGGGCGCGCTGCAGCGCGACGGGGGTGGAGAGCAGCGCAACCGCGCCGCCGAGCACAAGAAGGAGTCGAGGCATAGGGGAAACTATGGCGGAATGTTGCGACGGCGGTAAGCTCTTGGGGCTCCCGTCTCCCGTCTCCCGTCTCCCGTCTCCCGTCTGTAGCCCGGAGTGTCACGTGATTCGTCGTATCGCCCGTATCGCCCGTATCGCTCTGTTGCTCGTGTTGAGCACCACGCGGGTCTCCGCACAAACGGCACCGCCCAAATACGACCCCGCCTCGTACGTGCAGCAGTCGCACGATATCCCCATGCGCGACGGGGTCACCCTGCATCTTGAGATCTTTTCACCGCCCAACCCCGCCGAGGCGTTGCCCTTCCTGCTGCAGCGCACGCCGTACGGTGTGGGGGCGACGCGAGGGCGCTTGGCCGGCAGCTATCAGGAACTCGCGCAGGACGGGTACATCTTTGTCTTTCAGGACATTCGCGGTCGCTACAAGTCGAACGGCACCTTTGTCATGCAGCGCCCCCCCCGGTTGTTCGACGGCCCCAAGGACGCCGTTGACGAAAGCACCGATACCTATGACAGCATCGAGTGGTTGCTGAAAAATGTGCCGCGCAACAACGGGCGCGTGGGCATGCTGGGGGTGTCGTATGATGGCTGGACGGCGGCGATGGCCATGCTCGATCCGCATCCGGCGCTCAAGGCCGTGAGTCCGCAGGCGTCGCCAGCCGACATGTTTATCGGCGACGACTTTCACCATAACGGCGCGTTCCGTCTGAGCTATGGTTTCGAATACGCGTTCCTCACCGAAGCCAGCAAGGAGAACGGCAACTTCACGTTCGATCGATACGATACGTACGATTGGTATCTCGCGCTGGGGCCGTTGTCGAACGTGCAGTCGCGCTACCTGAAGGACAAAGTGCTGCCCACCTGGCGCGACTTTGTTGAACATCCCAACTATGATGCGTTCTGGCAGCGACAGGCCATGAAGCCATACCTCACACGCGTCACGATGCCGACCTTGAATGTGGGCGGTTGGTGGGACCAGGAGGACTTCTATGGCCCGGTCACCATTTATCGTACGCTCGAATCGCACGATAAGGGCAACCAGAATGTCCTGGTGATGGGTCCATGGTGGCACGGCGGCTGGAGCAACGGACCGGGACAGAAGATTGGTCCAATCGACTTCGGATCACCCACCGGTGAGTACTATCGCACGATGTTGCAGGCACCGTTTTTTGCCAAACACCTGAAGGATCGGGGGACGTTTGCCTCGGCCGAAGCCACCGTGTTTGAATCGGGAAGCAATACCTGGCGTACGTTTACGTCGTGGCCACCCAAAGAGGCCGCCACGAAGTCGCTCTTTTTTCACGAGAACGGCGTGCTGTCATTCGACGCGCCCGCGAGGACCGACAGCACCGGTGTCGATCGCTTTGTGAGCGATCCGGCCAAGCCGGTGCCGTATCGGAAGCGCCCGATCGAGCCGACGTATTTCCCCAAGGGATCCGGCTGGCGCACCTGGCTCATCGAAGATCAACGCTTTGTGCAC
>JANOKE010000733.1:0-1470 GCA_031419135.1 Gemmatimonadaceae bacterium | reverse complement strand
CAAAATCCCTTTCAGTACCACTATTGCCTAAAAGGAAAACTCGTCCGTCGCTGAAGCTGAAACTTGCTTTGGCTCGAACAAGCTTAGGGATCGATCGAGTTCTGACGTGCTTTCCCGAAGGATCGAACACGGATTCGTTTGCGCCAAAAACGTGGAGCGAGTCACCGGCGCCTACGGTAAACGTGCTGATAAATCGAAACTCGCCGGGACCGTCCCCCCGCTTTCCAATGTGCCCTCTGTACTTCCCATCTTGCGCGAACACGGCAATGCCGATCTCCCCAAACGGATCGACCACGTAGTACTGCCCACGTGACGACGTGGCGAACTGAAAGGGCGAGATAAACGCAGGTGCTGATTCAGGAGGCCGGAGGACGGCCTGCTGCGTGAGGACTATCTTGCATGCCTTGCAGCTACCCTTATCCACGATCCGGATAGTGTCGGGCCGCTGCGCGAGGATCACGTCGGCAGATGAGATGACTAGACCCAGTCCGCAGATGGCTGACACGATGCGCTCTAGTGTCTTCGTCAATTGTCCCTCCTTCGGTTCTCCAAACATGTACGGATGCTCGCGCTCCACAACAGTGTCACTTTTTGCCAAGCCGTCGTCGTTGACAGCTTGCCGTCCTTGCGCTCACTTCAAGGTGCACCTGCCGCGATGCCGCGAGCTGCTACCGAACTGTTCGCATTTGGCACTCCCCCATGTCTGTACTCGTATTTGGCTCACGGTGCGCAAGCGCAGTCGGGTGTGTATCTCGCCGCGTCTACGGGTTCGCCGAGCAGGTGGATCTACCTCACCCGTATTGCGAATACCATGACGACCGGGACGATCAGGCGTGGGTGTGTTTGCGCGAATCAGCCGACCGCACGGTCAGCCTCGTGATGGCGCTGTCAGCGGTCGAGGCGACTCCGATTTTTCTTGTGGTCCGACCGTTGACGGTCAACGCAAACGTGCTTGCCGCCGAGGTGGTGATGCTGCGCGCGAAGATTGATGGGTCGTGGCGCGAGCGCGCACGCCATACCGTTGAGAGTGTATGCGACCTACTGGTGCCAACACGCCTACGCTTCGATCTTGCGCTCGCTGTGCCGGGCATGGCCTTGCCAGCCGTTCGTTATTGTGCCGCGCTACCAGCCGCAGCAAAACGAATTCGGCGCATACAGTCACGAAGCGTCAAAGGCGGCGTCAACATGCACATGAAAGAAGTGCTGGACTGGGTGTTCTACATTCGCGTTGCTGCCGGACGCAACATTGGGGTCTCGCTCACCCAACGCGTGCTGGAATTGGGCGGCTCCCTTCGCAGCTTCCGACGACTCTGCAAGCGTCTTCGACTATGGATCACCCAGCCGCCAAGTTCCGTCACGCCTCAGATGGTTATTGACGCGCTTGGTCGACGACTCGCCCCCCCCCCCCCCCGGCGACGAATAGCTGTCATGTTCAGTAGTGTATGAATCAGTTTCGTCGCCGCCGCTCCT
>JANOKE010000732.1:0-1178 GCA_031419135.1 Gemmatimonadaceae bacterium | reverse complement strand
CTCACTTGGACGACGAATCGTCCCGAGCGGCTCACCACACCGGAACTCAGCCACCAATGCGAACCAGCGAGGGATGCTCGGCGGCCAAGTGAGGCCAACGCCCACCGGCGCACGGCACTCACGGCTACGGGGTCGTGACGGCGACCTGCGGGAAGGGCCGCACCGTGATGTCGCCTATACCGAGCTGGCCGAGTGAGTTGCTCCGCTCAGGACGACGGCGCCTACGCGGGGCGTCTTCCTTCCTTCACCAGGTCGACCATCTCGTCCCGTGAGAACTCAAGCGACAGGCCCGGCACATCGAGCGGCGACCCTTTCGACTGCTCCGGACGCTGCCGCGCTTCCGAATATGTGAATTCTTTCATGAGGCAGGGAGGATGAGGTCAATGCCAAGCGTGTTCGCGGTACGGATCAGGAGCGCGCGCTGGCCCGTTGGGCAGAACTACGCCGGCACGAGCTCATAACGACTGACCTTGATCTCATCTTCGCGCAAACGCGCTTTCGCGAGGTCATGCGCGAGCTGCATGCGCAACCACATCTCAGGCGTGCTGCCAAATGCTTTCGAAAGACGGATCGCCATGTCAGGGCTGATCCCGCTTTTTTCATTCACGATGTTGTTGAGCGTGAGACGCGTAACACCGAGTATCTTGGCGGCGTCCGTCACACTCAGCTTGAGCGGCTCCAAGCAGCTGCTTCTCACAATGCGGCCGGGATGAGCTGGGTTCTTCATCGGCATAACGTTCTCTCTCCTTCAGTGATAGTCGATCAGTTGGACGTCATACACATGGCCGTCTTCCAACCGGAAATGATGCGCCAGTTGGCGTTCACCGTCATCGACCAGAACCCTTTCAGAGTCCCCTTTAATGGGTGTAGGCGATAGCCAGGCAAATCCAGATCTTCGCTGATGACAGCTTCATCGAGCATCGAAAAGATTTCTTCGACGACGGTGCGGATGTTCGCCCCGATCAAACTGGGGTCACCCTTTTGGTAAAGTCGTTTTAGCCCTTTGTGCTTGAAGCTCTTGATCATCTACCGTATTGTATAGTGAATATATGCACTAGTCAACAATTGAACAAGAAGTCACCTCTTTCACGCAGGAGGTCTACAAGTTGGGAAGCGTCATTCGGACTACGGTGTCGTGACTGCCACCTTTGTCTTTGTACATCTAGATGTACATTTAA
>JANOKE010000731.1:0-4174 GCA_031419135.1 Gemmatimonadaceae bacterium | reverse complement strand
CTACACCCCGATCAACTCCTCGATCGCCGCCTCGCTCTGCCGACCGTGATCGACCAGCGCAATGTCCAGGACTTCGCTCAAAGTCTCCACCGGATGAAACGTGAGCTGTTGGCGTACCTCATCGGGCACGTCTTCAAGGTCGGCCTCGTTGGCTTTCGGGATAATGACTTCCTTGATCCCGGCGCGATGCGCGCCAAGAACCTTTTCCTTGAGCCCGCCAATCGGCAACACACGGCCGCGCAGGGTTATCTCACCCGTCATGGACACATCACGCCGCACCTTGCGATTGGAGAGCTCGCTCACCAGCGCCAACGCAATCGCGATCCCTGCACTGGGACCGTCTTTGGGAATCGCACCGGCCGGCACGTGAATGTGCGCCTCGCTGGCCGTCGCTACCCGGTCGGCGGGAATGCCGAGCGCTTCTGCGTTGTTGGTGGCGTAGGTCAGCGCCGCGCGCGCACTCTCCTTCATCACGTCACCCAATTGGCCCGTGAGGATCAGCGAGATCGGCCCAACGCGTACCGCGTCCGAGTCCTCGTCCGTACGCGGCCGTGATGTCGCGCGTCGAATGCTGGCTTCCACAAACATGATGTCACCGCCCATCGGCGTGTAGTACATGCCGGTGGAAATGCCGACTTCGTCGTGCTCAGCGGCGCGTTCCGGGTGCACCCGCGGACGCCCCAGCAGTTCACGCACTTCGTCGGCGCTGATCACCTTGTCGTCAATGGTGGCGGTGTCACCCATGGCGACACGACGCGCCACCTTCCGGGCAACCGCTCCCAACTGTCGTTCCAGTTGACGCACGCCACTTTCGCGAGTGTACTCGCTGATCACCTTCATCACGGCGTCATCGGTAAACGACAGATTGCGTCCCGCCAACCCCGATTCCTCAAGCTGTCGCGGAATGAGATACGTTTTGGCGATTTCCGCTTTCTCACGCTCCGTGTACCCGCTGAAATCCACGACCTCCATGCGGTCGAGCAGCGGTCCGGGAATATTCTGAATGAAGTTTGAGGTCGCCACAAACAGCACTTCGCTGAGATCGAACGGCACGCCAAGATAGTGATCGGTGAACGAGTCGTTCTGGGCCGGGTCGAGCACTTCCAGCAACGCGCTGGATGGATCGCCCTGGTACGACGTACCCAACTTGTCGACTTCGTCGAGCAGGAAAACCGGGTTTTTCGTTCCCGCCTGCTTCATGCCCTGGATGATGCGTCCGGGCATAGCCCCCACGTAGGTGCGCCGATGACCGCGAATGTCGGCCTCGTCACGAGCACCACCCAACGCCACACGCACGTATTCGCGCCCGAGCGCGCGGGCAATCGACTTGGCAATTGACGTCTTGCCAACACCCGGCGGTCCGTTGAACAACAGGATCGGTCCTCGCGCCATCACGCGCGCTTTGGCTTCCTTGGCATCCGTGATCGTGCGATCGGTGCCGCTGTTGGTTACAACGCCCGTCGCGTCTGCATCGTCGCCAACCAACTTCGACACCGGGAACTCGCCGGTCGTGGCCACCTGCGCGGCAACCTGTTGCGCGCGCAACTGGCGGACCGCCAGGAACTCGAGCACGCGGTCCTTCACATCCTTGAGGCCGTAGTGGTCTTCCTCAAGAATTTCCGACGCCCGGTTCAGTTCGAGATGATCATCCGAGCGCTTGCTCCACGGGAGCTCGGCAATCCACTCCAGATACGTGCGGATTACCTGCGCCTCCATGGATTCGCGACCAGCTCGTTCGAGTCGCCCGAGCTCGCGCTCGACTTCGGCCCGCGCTTCCTTGCGCAGCTCGAGCTTGGTCAGCTTTTCGCGCAGTTCCGCGATCTCCTTCGACTGATCGTCGTCTCCCAGCTCCTTCTGGATCGCCTTGAGTTGTTCACGCAAAAACATCTCTCGCTGCCGTTCACCCAGCTCTTCCTGGACTTGCGACTTGATGTCTTCCTGTGCTTCCAGCAAGCCGATCTGGCGCTGCACGTGAACGAGCACGCGGCGCAAGCGCTCCTCCACCGAGAGCGTTTCCAGCAATCCCTGCTTCTCGGGCACGGTGAGTTCGATATAGCCGGCAACCAGATCGGAGAACTTGCCGGCATCGTCGACGGAGTCGAGCACCTGATGCACGACTTCCTCCGGCAGTCCGCGTTTTTCACCCAGTTCGGCGGCGCGTTCGCGCGCCTCCTTGTGGAGCGCCTCGAACGCCGGGTCCTTGGGGTCCAGGGGCATCATCTCCTCGGCCGGAACGATCACCGCCACCAGATGACCGTCCTGTTCCATGTACTGCAAGGCGGTTGCTCGCTGCTCGCCCTGGAGCAGCAGCTGCACGCCACCAAGTCCGCGCTGAATCTGGCCGATCCGCGCGATAACGCCGGTCGTGAACAGAATGTCTGCGGTGGGTTCTTCAGTGTTGTCGCGCTGGGCTACCGCAAAAACCAGCCGGTCGCCCTTCACGGCGTTTTCAATGGCACGCAAGGTGCCAGGTCGGCCCGCCGCAATGGGTGCGGTGATACCGGGGAACATGACGGTGCCGCGGAGTGGCAGCACGGGGAGAGTTTGGCGCTGGCCCATGTCGAACGTTCCTGTCGAAAGAGGAGTGGCGCCCATCAATTGGCACGTTTCGCACCCAGTGGTTTACGCCATCGCGGCAGACATTGCAACTTTTCCCTGACCGGCTGACGTAGGGACCGTCAGTCCTATGCCGGGACGGCCGGTCTCTCCCTGGCTTTCGTTACCTCCGGTCAGGAATGCTGTCGCCGCTTCTCCACCTGTGCTACACTACGGGTTCTGGAGTGGACCCCTTCGATCCCCCACGAGTGCCCGATTCTGCAGCCCAGTCCGCCGAGGACCTCGAACTCCGTGCGCATGTCGAAAATGCGCTCTGTGCCACTTACGAGGTGGATCAGGAGATCGGACGCGGCGGTATGGGTATCGTGTATCGGGCGCGCGACAAGCGCCTGAAACGGCACGTCGCGATCAAGCTCCTGCCGCCGGAGCTGTCGTTTCGACGCGATGTGCGTACGCGTTTTCTGCGCGAAGCCGAAACGGCCGCGCAACTGAGCCATCCCAACATCGTTCCCATTTACTCAGTTGACGAGGTTGGGAATCTGGTGTTTTTCGTGATGGCGCTTATCGATGGCGACAATCTGGCAACGCAGTTGCAGAAGCGTGGCCCGCTGCCCGTCGATGAGGTACGCCGCTGGGTGACCGAAGTGGGCGACGCGTTGGCCTATGCGCACTCGCGCGGAGTCATTCATCGCGACATCAAGCCAGACAACATTCTGGTGGACGCCATCGACGGTCGCGCGCTCGTCACCGATTTCGGAATCGCACGGGCCGGTACCGACAGCGGCGATACACCGCGGTTGACGGCCACCGGCATGGCCATCGGAACGCCCGCCTATATGTCGCCTGAGCAGGCCTCCGGCGACCGCGATCTCGACGCCCGCAGCGATCTCTATTCGCTGGGCATTGTGGCGTACCAAATGCTGGTGGGTGAGCCACCGTTTGTCGGGAACACCACGCCAGCGTTGCTTGTGAAACATCTGGCCGAAATGCCGGTACCGGTGAATCAGCGCCGTCAGGACGTGCCGCCCGACCTCGCGCGCATCATCATGCGTCTGCTGGAAAAAGCGCCTGAGCAGCGATTCCAGACCGCCGGTGAACTTGTGCAGGCGCTGAAGAGCGGCGTCGTGCCACAGACTCCCATACCAATCGGCGCATCCGGTTCGGCGTCGCCCATCATGTTCAACGGCGCGCCAATCGGTGGCATGCGCCTTGGGGAGCAGCGCGCAGCGGCAAACCAGCGCGGCTATGCGGCGCCGGCCTATTCGCCTCGCACCGGACTTGCGTCGTCGGTGCCGACGCCGCTCGTTGGCTCGGCGGGCGTTGGGTACCCCGGCGCGTCCGGCGACAGCTACTTGCCCGGCGCCGAAGAGCGCGCGCGATGGGAGGCGCCGCTGGTCAAAAGGTACCGCAAGATGCTGGTGCCGTATCTGTTCGTGAACGGCGCGTTTCTGATGGTCAGCCTCTTTGGAAACCGGGATTTCTTTGGCGTGACCACCATTTGGACCGTGATCATGGCCTGGAAGTACGCCAAGCTGTGGAGCGCCGGGTACGATTGGCATGATGTGCTGCGTCAGCACAAGGATCGCATGCTCGGCGAAGTCATTTCCGATGTTGTCGA
>JANOKE010000730.1:0-3573 GCA_031419135.1 Gemmatimonadaceae bacterium | reverse complement strand
CGTCATTTCTTCGACCACGCCCGCGCGCGTTACGCGCACCAGTACTGCCATTTCGTGCGACGCCAGCACCAGCGCGGGAAGGATGAGATGTCGCCCGACATCCAACGCGTGCGCCAGCCCGGTCGCGCTCGCGCCGGCCGTCGTCATACCCTGCACGGGCAGCAGCCCCCAATGAAGCGCGACCAACAGAATCGCGAGCTGACCGATCCAGAACACCGGCGCAGAGTACAGCGTGAGTGCGGCGCCACTGATACCGACGTCGCGTGCGGCATGTGGTCGCTGTGCGGCCATCGCGCCGATTGGAACGGCGCCCGCGATGGCCACCAGGAGCGCGGTGCCCGTGAGCAGCAATGTCGCCGGGACGCGCTCCGCGATAACCGCCGCCGCACTTCGTCCATACACGTACGACGTGCCAAGGTCGCCCACAGCGACGCGTTGCATCCAGGTCACGAACTGCCGTGGCAACGGTTGATCGAGACCAAACCGTTGCCGCATGAAGGTGTAGTACGCCTCGTCGCCATGCGCACCGGCCAACGCGGTTACCGGATCGCCTGGCGCGAGATGGATGAGGAGAAAACCGATGAGCAGGATCCCGATCACGGTGGGCACAATCTCAAGCAGGCGCCGAAGGACCACCCGATGGGTCATCGCGTACAAATCGCGGTGGCGGCGAAGTGGGATGAGTTGCCAAACCCGCGACATCGCGCGGCATAGGCGCGCGTGCCGAGCGTCTCCACCAGCCACACGTAGGGTTGGTCGTGCACGGCAAGCGCCTGAATCTCGCCGTAGAGGCGATGCCGGTCGTCGACGACCAAGGCCGCACTGGCCGCGTCAAACAGGCTGTCCATGACCGAATTGCGATAGCCCGCCATGTTGGAGAACGGGACAGGCGCGATGCTGGCCGACACGTACTGGCGACGCACGCCAATTTCCGGATCGGTGCCGTTGCAGTACGCCGCGATGGCCGTGTCGAAGTCGCGTTCCGTGAACACGGTTTGCGCAAAAACCACGGTTTCGAGTGCCACCACGCGCAGATCAATGCCTACCTCGCGAAGTTGTGCGCGAAGCAGTTCCCCGTACGTCGTTTGGCCCGGCAGCACTGTAAAGTTAATCACGAAGGGCGCGCCCTCAGCGATGCCGGGAACGCCATGCGCAGTCCGCACGGCGTTGCCGACACGTCGCCAGCCGACTGCGCTGAGCAACACATTGGCGCGACCCGTATCGAATACTGGAATCGGCAATCCCGGTCGGTAGGCGAACCTGATGTGCGACGAGATCGGGGCGTCCGCCGCGCGTCCGTCGCCGAACAACACACGCTCGACGAACTGTTGGCGGTTTACGGCATGCGCAAACGCGCGCCGAACGCGCACGTCGCGAAACCATGGTCGGTCGAGATTAAATCCGACCGTGGTGATGCAATTGCTGCCCCCAGGGTTTTCCGAAGCCTGAATGACGCGAACGCGTGGATTTCGGCGCAGCCGCTCCCGGTCGGGACCGGGAACCGTATAGAGCCAATCGATCTCCCCGGCCTCGAGGGCGATAACACGCGTCGCGGCATCGGGAATGACCCGCAAAACCACATCGCGGATGGCTGGCGCACCACCGAAGTAGGCCGAGTTGGCGGTATAGCGAATCTCGTTGTTGACGTCGTACGTAACGAAGCGATACGGGCCTGTGCCCACCGGTGCGATGTTCGCACCGTTTCGCAGCGGATCGCTGCCGGCGTAAAGATGCCGCGGAAGGATTGGCGCCTCGACAACGTCGAGCTGTTGCAGCAGCGGTGCATATGGACGCCGAAAGCGGAACTCAACCGTCGAGTCGTCCGGAGCGTCCACGCGCAACAATGCCGACGACATCGATGCCCGGGTGCGCGCATGAAAGCGCAGGAGCAGGCTGTCGAACGTGAACTTCACATCCGCTGCCGTGAACGGCTGCCCATCGTGCCAGCGAACGTCTCGGCGAAGATGAAACCGATACCGGGCACCCCCGTCAAAGACTTCCCATCGTTCGGCCAGCGCGGGAACCGGCGCGAGGGTACTGTCAAGCGCGATCAGGCCGTCGTACAGCAGCCCGGACGCGGTATGGATGCCGCCATTCGTGGTGATGGCCGGATTGAGATGCCCCGGATCGCTCTCCAGTGCGGCCACGAGCGTGTGCCCATCACGCGCCGATCGCTCACCCGTACAGGCGGCGATCAGCGCGGTGGCCAGCATGCCGATGACTCGAAACGCGCCGCAGGCGATCCGACGTGGCAGGAGGATGCGAGGTTGGGAACGCTGCAACATCATCCCAAACTGACGCGCTGGTCAGTCGCGGGGAAGGGCGCACCGGACTTGCGACCACCACGGCGTGGCGCGACGTTGTCGCAAGGCTGGGTTTTTGTGCGGGAGCGCCCGTTCTCGATCTAGATGAAGCAACCGGAGCGTAGTGTGGCGGAACGATCACACACCGTGCAGGCGCGAGACCTCCCACCGTGCGGGTGCGCCGAACCGGGTGATGCGAACGCGTCCACGTGCTACTGCGGTGTCGATGATCTTCTGAGGATCATCCGTCGCCGCTATTCGCTGGTGGTGATGAATGCCATTCATGGTCGCGGTCAGGTACGCTACCATGATATTGCTGAAGTTCTGACCGGGATCAGCAGTTCCACGCTGTCGGAGACCCTGCGCGCCCTCGAAGCGGCCCACCTGCTGGACCGGCAACAGCAAGACGCAGAGCGTCCCTACATGATGTATTCGCTCACGCCATCAGGAGTGAAGTTGCTCCATCGACTTCGGCAACTCCTGAGTGATATTGACTGAACGGCCACGCTTCGGTTAATCGAAGCGAGTTTGACCCGTATCGCGCGCGGCGGTAGTGTCCGAGACGGATACAGGGCGTCCAGCCATATGTCCCGCCTCCCGTCCCCCGACAGGGCTTCCGGATCTCACGCATGCTCGAGCGCAGGGTCATCGAAGTGGAAGGCACCGTGCAGGGTGTGGGGTTTCGACCCTACGTCCATCGCCTGGCGGCTGCCGGAGACCTTCGCGGATTCGTGCGCAACGAGGCCAGCCGCGTGATCATCGATGTGGAGGGCGAGCTGTCCGGCGTGGATGCGTTCTGCGTGGCCCTCACGGCCGCTCCACCGGCGCTGTCGGCCATCTCGTCGGTGCGTGTCACGTCGGCGCCACCCACGTCATGCGACACATTCCGAATTGCGCCCAGCATCGCCCGTGCCGATGTCTCACGCGATACCGGCCTCCGTGATGTGACGCGGGAGTCGGTCTCCGTGATCCCGCCCGACGTGGCCACCTGCGACGCGTGTCTCGCCGAGTTGTGGGATGCGGGCAATCGCCGATATGGTCATCCGTTTATTACCTGCACCGACTGTGGCCCGCGATTCACGATCCTGCGCGAGGCGCCTTACGATCGTGAGCGCACGACCATGGGTGTCTTTCCGCGCTGTGCAGGTTGCGAGCGTGAGTATCACGATACGCGTGACCGTCGTTTTCACGCCGAAGCCATCGCCTGTCCAGTCTGTGGTCCGACACTGGTTGCGCGCGCGATTTCAGGCGATATCGATACACGGGCCGA
>JANOKE010000729.1:0-2817 GCA_031419135.1 Gemmatimonadaceae bacterium | reverse complement strand
CATGTCGCCAAATCCATCGGCAGCGAGGTCGGCGAGCATCGCGCGAGAGAGCGGCTCGCGAACGAATTGGAGGCGGAATAGAACCATTTCGGAACAATAGCATGTGCCCGTCGCGATGCCAGTTGGGGGGGGCAGGAACGCTGGCAACAACGCCAAAATCGACCGTTTCCGAACGTTACGCGCCGACGTTGGCATGGGCAGCATGCCGTAACAGGGCCATCACCGCTCGTTACGTGCGAGCAATCACTACCTGATTCTCCACGCACTCATCCCGCCAACAATACTCGTGGTAAAGATGGTATCGTGTGAGATGCGCAACGCGTTGATGCGGGTGGCGTCGCCGGTGGGAATCAACTGCCATTGGATCGCGCCGGTCGACGCGTTCACCAATGCCAGCCCACCGGAGAAATGCAACGCCAGCACGCGGCCAGCGGTTGCGTTGTAGAGTCGATACACGCCGCCCAAAGCCGGCGGCCGAACAATCCAGAGAACTTGACCAGTGCGCACGTCGTAGGCGGCCAAGCCCGCCGAACCTGAACCAACGACTACCGCCTGCCCGCTGATCACAACCTCCCTGATATCTGGATCTGCCGCTGTGGCCGAACCTGGCAGTCGAGCAGTTGGGCCCGTCCAACGCCGAACGCCTGTCGCCTCGTCGTAGGCATAGACATAGCCCTCCCAACTCGTAACTGCCACGACGCCACTCCCGATGGCCGCGCGAACGGGAACCGTACTGCTGGCCGAATTCACGACTGGCAACATCGTGGACCAGCGCTGGGCTCCTGTTCGCTTGTCCAGCAACGCGACGCCGCCACGATCGATTGACGAAGTGCCCCGCCAGATTGTGAATGACGCAGCCAGCGATTCTCCTGACAGATTCGGCCCGAACACGCGCACGTAATCCGAGATGGAGACGACGGTATCGCGCGGAAGTACTGATGACTGCCAACGCGTCGTGCCGTCGCGCGCCTCGATAGCGACAATCATTCCCGTTCTCCCATAGGCAGCAGGGAAAACCCATGAGTCGTCGGATGTCGCCGGCAGCAGTCCGAGGCCCTCTGTGACCTCGCGGCGCCATTTTTCCGCACCAGTGACCAAATCGATGCCCACCAGCGGATCCACGGCCAGTACCAGTGTGGAGCCCACTGCCATCACGTCGCTCGATACCGCCGCCAAGGCGATCGGTACGTCAAGCTGTTTGGCGCCGGAAGACTTCGAGAACTTCAGCAGGTGCCTGTTGATGTCCATCGCATATACACTGTTCGCATCGTCACCGGGCGGGCCCGTCACCTGCACACCGGGAGTGTTCCACAAGAGCGTGACGGCCGCTGAGTCCGCAGGGCCGGGGCCAACGCCTGATCCGCTGCAGGCGCCCATCGCGAGCACCGTCATACTCGCGACAGACGCATGCAATCGGTTAGTGGCGAACGAGCGCACGTCCAATCTCCGCGATCTTCAACTTGATATCCCAGCTTTCCGTTTCCTCACCGTGAGCAAGCCCGAACGCATCAATGTGGACTGCGCCTGGGTACGTCTGCCGCGCTATAGGGATGAATCCGTCGTTCGGCCAACCTCCCAGCAAACCGTTCCACCAGAGGGGCACATTCGCCATGAACAGCCCAGCTTGGCCGACGCTAAGTGCACCGATGCTTTTTTCAAAGAACCACGGATCGTCCCATTGCAACTCGGAGAACATGTCTATGGAGAGGGCCGTCAACAAGTAGCCTTGAAAATCTATGTAATTTGCAACTCCCGGCGCCCAGTATTCGGCGAACAGATTGCGATAGAAACTCACACCACCTTCCCAAGGCATAAGTTGGCCAACCAGACTGATCTTCCTGCTGGTCCATTCCTGTGCCCTGCCGTTCGCGCTGTTGAGATCCGAGATCCACGAACTGTTTGGATCCATATCACCAATGGAATGACCGTTGATAAGTTTTTCCTCTGCGAGGTACACAAAGCCCGACACCGAAAGCGCAGCCAGCACAGGTCCCCAGATGTTGTAGCACGGGCCTTCTCGCGGGTTTCCGTCAACGTCGTAACGGAACTGGTTGCACTTCGACAGAAGATTGTAGATGTCGTAAGCCAATCCCGTAACGAAAGAACCCACACCAAGAATGGTGGCTGGCCTCGAAGCATTGGCGATTAGCGGATGACCCAGATGCGGCGTACCGATGGTGATGATCGCGTCGACCGGGAACCCTCTCGATAGTTTTCTGGCCAGCAATCCACCCATGCTGTGCGCCGCAAGAATGGGCGACTGAGCGTTCAGCCCGGTGTTGATCGAGTAGGTGTTCAAGACGCCGAGCTGATAGTCAAGATTCTGCAGGTACGGAGTAGTGGTCCTTCGCAGTCGAGTAAATCCTGCCACCTGATTCAGGTAACCAACGGTTGCGGCCCACGTTGTCGAGTCGGACGTAAAACCATGAATGAGCAGAACTGGGGGCATTGTGTCCGGGCTCGACTGCGCCTGACTGGATCGTGCCGTCGATGCGAGGATGGCAATCAGCCCAAGGACCTTGATTCCCATACGGCAACTCGAGGTTCGCTTGGTCGTCGACATTTCACTTGCCTCCCGTGATTGCCAGACTCTCTATAGCAATCTGAAAGTATCGCGTTCCAGCGTTCGGATCGGTCGCGCGGACTTCGGTGCTCACGCGCGCGAAAAGGTCGGCTTTGACTTGCTGGTATTTGTAGCTGATCTCGATTGTCACTCCATCATCGCGACTCATCCGAACAGAGCTGATCGCCGACGTCGAATTGTCGAATCGTGCGACGATCTCAACGCCCTCCCTTTTGCCCAGATACTCTGCGGCG
>JANOKE010000728.1:0-1213 GCA_031419135.1 Gemmatimonadaceae bacterium | reverse complement strand
CGCACAAGTGGCGCGTTGTCGGCGTATCTTGCCTCACCCCTTCGCGCGAGACACTGCATGTCGCATCGTCCAATCATCGTCGGCCTCTTGCTCGTGTCGGGCGCACTCGGCGCACAGCAGCGGAGGGCAACAGCGCCCTCTACCACCTATCCACACGCGGAAGAACCGATTGGCACACTGCGCCAGAGCTACGATGGCGTGCTGACGCCTGAGATGGCGGTGAACACGTTTCGCAACATCGACCGACTGCTGCCCACGCGCACCGTGTTGCCATCCGCGCGACCGTTTCCCTTGCGGCCGGCCACCACACCGTTGCGCGCCGTGCGCTTTCGCGACAACGGACGCGACTACGACCTGGCCGGGTATCTGCGCCTGAATCGCGTTGCCGGGCTGCTGGTGATCAAGGAGGGACGCGTCGCCCTCGAGCATTACGCATTCGGCAATAGCGTTCGCACGCGATGGATGTCGATGTCGGTGGCGAAGTCGGTGACGTCCACCCTCATTGGCGCCGCGTTGAAGGATGGCGCCATCACCTCGTTGTCCGATCCGGTCACGAAGTACGTCCCGGTGTTGGCGGGCAGCGCCTACGACGGCGTTACCATTCGCGACGTGCTGCTGATGACTTCGGGTGTACGCTGGAACGAGACCTACACCGATCCCGCGTCGGATCGCCGTCGTTTACTGGACGCGCAGCTGTCGCTCAAGCCGGGATCGGCGATGACGCTCATGGGGGCGCTGCCGCGCGTCCACGAACCCGGTACCGTGAATACCTACAACACGGGTGAAACACAGGTGGCGGCTGAGGTACTTCGCCATGCCGTGGGGAAACCGTTGGCGACATATCTGTCCGAAAAAATCTGGATTCCCTTCGGCATGGAAGCGGAGGCAAAATGGTGGTTGGATTCGCCGAACGGTGTGGAGATTGGCGGCAGCGGCCTCAGCGCGACCTTGCGCGATTTCGGTCGTTTCGGACTGTTTGTTCTCGGCGATGGTGTTGTGAACGGGGTATCAATTTTGCCGGCAGGTTGGGTTGTCGAAGCGGGCAGCCCGAAAGCACTGCATGGCGGCAAGCCGCTTGACTATGGCTATCTGTGGTGGACGGGTACGACCGCGACACGTCGGGCCGATCATGCGTTCTCGGCGGAGGGCATTCACGGGCAGTACCTGTACATCAATCCGGCTCAGCGCGTGGTGATTGTGGTGTTGAGCGCGC
>JANOKE010000727.1:0-13227 GCA_031419135.1 Gemmatimonadaceae bacterium | reverse complement strand
GCGTCATAGCCGCTGGTGTGCCCAAACACCTTTTCGGCCAGCCGCCGTCGCAATCCGGGATCGTCTCCGCCATTCAAAATCACCGCGAGGACCGGCGCGTAGTCGGCCGGATCGACCAATACCCATACGGCGGAAAAATTCTTGGCGGCGGATCGCAGCATCGACGGCCCGCCAATGTCGATGTTCTCAATCACGTCGTCGGGATGCACGCCTGCTTTCGCGGCAGTTTCTCGAAACGGATACAGATTGACCACCACGAGGTCGATCGTGCCGATCCCGTGCGCCGCGATCGCTGCCATGTGTGCGGGGCGATCGCGACGCGCCAACAGTCCGCCATGCACCATCGGGTGCAGCGTTTTTACCCGCCCATCGAGCATTTCCGGAAATCCGGTGATGTCGCTGACATCGAGTACCGTGAGGCCATGGTCACGCAGGACGCGCGCCGTGCCCCCGGTGGAGACGAGTTCGTAGCCATGCTGCGCGAGTTGCTGGGCGAAGGGAACGAGGCCGGACTTGTCGGAAACGGAAAGCAGGGCACGCATGAGGACTGAGTAGGAAGTCGGAAGTCAGAAGTCGGAAGTCGAACAGGGGAGTAGGGAGTACTGAAAAAGAGTAGGGAGTACTTCTGAGTACTGAGTACAGTACTGAGTACGAGTACTGAGTACTGAGTACTGAATACGAAGCGGACTACGTGCTACTCACTGTAGTATTGCCAGTTCTGGCAGTACCACCTCGCCGTGTACTCGACCGTTTTCGTCCAAACGCAGTGCGCCGGATGCTACGGCCGCGACGGTGCGCGGCAAGAGGTGATGCTCCGCACGCAGTACGCGAGCTGCCAACCTTTCCGCTGTGTCGTCGGGGCGCACGGGCACGGGCCACTGCGCCGCAATCGCACCACGATCGAAATGATCGTCCACGAAGTGCACGGTAGCTCCAGACACTTTCGCACCATGCGTCAGCACCGCCTCGTGGACGCGCGATCCGAACATTCCTTCGCCACCGAAGGCTGGCAGCAGAGACGGATGCACGTTGAGCAGGTGCCCATGAAACGCCTCGACTACCTCGTGCGGTACCAGTTTGAGGTAACCGGCCAGCACTACCACTTCGGCGTGAGCGCCGCGCAGGTGTGCCAGCAGCTCCGCGGCGTTGTCCGGATTTTCGAGAACATGCGTCGCGATACCGGCGGCTTGCGCGCGGGCCAGCGCGCCGGACTCGGCACGATTGGAACCAACCCACACAATCTGACCAACTTCGCGCCCGGCACCCGCGAAGTAATCGAGCAACGCCTGCAGATTCGAGCCACCGCCCGACGCCAATATTGCGATGCGTGTCGTCATGCCCGAGCCCGCGCAATCCACGCCAACGCCATCGTGACCGCATCCTCGATCGATTCGGCCAGCTGAATTCCCGGGCGCTCATAGTCGCGTACGCGGAGTACATCCTCCATCGGCGTTTCCTCACCCGGCACCAGAATGCCGAGTCCGCCCGTGGTCAGGGCCGGTTGGACATCACGCCACCGATCACCAACGTACACCGACGCCGGCAACGACAAGCCGAGGGCGACGGCCGCGTCGCGGTGCATGCCGATGGCCGGTTTGCGACACACGCACGGGCCGTCCCGTTCCATCCAATGTGGACAGTGATAACTGGCGTCGATGTGCGCGCCCTGCGCCTGCAACAGCGCATCCAGGCGCTCCCTCACCGCGTGATACTGGGTTTCCGTGATGTGTCCGCGTCCGAGGCCCGATTGGTTGGTCACCACCACCACGGGGATCTGCGCGGCGTTCGCGCGCGCAACCGCCGTGGCCGCGCCGGGCAGCAGCACAACCTGTTCCGCTTCGGATGGGTAGTGCGCATCGGCGATGAGCGTGCCATCGCGATCGAGAAAGAGGGCCGGGCGCGCCACGACGTCAGGGGGGGGGACGACGGGCGGGCGCGTCGGTGCTGTCCTTCTTCACCTCTCGCGCCGTCACGAATCCCCGTGCCGGCGACTTGACCGTGCCGGAAAGACTGCGCACGCCGTTGACCTGCAGGCGGTAGCTCTTCCCCGGTTGCAGTGCCGCCTCGAGCGTGAGAAACACGTCGGCCGACACCGTGACCCGCTTCATTTTCGGCGGCGGCGTTGTGTCACGCGGCGGCAATGGACGCCCCCCGCGCAGCGCGGCCACTCGGCGGGCCTCGCGCGCCGCCCGTTCGAGTGCAACGGCGCTGTCGGCCCGAAGCTTGCGCGCGGCGGTGTCGGCACGCGCGCGACCGGCAACCGAGGTATCCCCCGGCGTTTTCGCCGCCATCGAGTCGGCCAGTCGCTTGCGCGCCAGCGAATCGTACACCGTGCGCTCGGTGGCCGTTTGCACCAACGCCACACCAACGATGGTGGAGTCGGCATCCTTGAGCACAAACTGTGGCCGGGTCAACTGCTGATCCGGTGCCAACGGCTTGTCGAACGTCACCTTGATCACCCGCAAACTGTCTTGCGGTGTAACCACGATCTCGGCAATGCGCAGTCCAACCGTATCATGCGGAAACGCGTACAGTTCGACGTCCACGCGCTGCGTGAGCGCGACGCGAACCGTATCAAATGCCTCGGTGGGATCGAGCAGTCGATTGCCGTTGCGATCGACTACTGCCCGCACAGCGTATTCCCCCGGCGGGACATGTTGCAAGTCGAACCGACCGACCGAATCCGACAAGACCTGATAGGTCGTGCTGTCCCGCGCGATGGCCTCGATCAGAGCCTTATTGGCGCCGCGGCCCAGCACCCAGTCGAACGCCAGCCCTCTGATATTTGTGGCGGGAATGGGCCCGCCCGTGCTGAACACCACGCTGAAGGCAGTGTCGATGCTGTTGTTGCGCAGGTCTTGAATACCCGAGCTGACTTGCACCGAATACACGGTGTTGGGTTTCCAACCACCCTTCGGACGCACGGTCAGGCGGTCGCGATGCCACTCCACCGACGCTGCCTTCACCCGCGGGCTGATGAACACCAGACCCTCGAGATTGGGCGCGCCCTTTGGTGTCTCGCTGATGACCTCATTGAAGCGAATCTCAAGCTCCTTCACCTTTGCACCAACCGTCATCGTTGTGGGCGCGATGCCCAGTATCACCGGTGCCGCCTCGTCAACCGGGCCACCTGGCGGCATGGCAGCGTTCGCGCACGCCGCGGCCATCGCTGCTGTGATCGCTGCCGCCCCCATCGAAAGTTGCCGCCGCAAGCGCGACTGTGTCATGCGCCCAGCTGATTGAGTTTCTGCTGCAACAGGGCGAGCCGCGCCTGCCAATCGGCGGCCTTTGCACGCTCGGCCTCCACGATGGCGGGCGGTGCCTTGGCCACAAACGTTTCGTTGGACAAACGTCCGAGCAGGGCCTCCAGCGGCGCGGAAAGCTGCGCCATCTCGGCCTGCCATCGCACGCGCTCTTTCCCGAGATCGATCAGGCCCGCCAAGGGCACGTGCACCGTGACACGCTGACCGACGATACTCGCGTGCGCTTCGATTGGCGCCGATGTGCTCACCGAGATCGCGGCGCGCGTGAACGACGCAATGACGGTTTCCTGGGTGGCCAGCGTTTCGACGGTTTCAAGCATCGGTATGACAACGGCAGTGATCATCGCGCCTGGAGTGACCTGGTTCTCGGCGCGAATTTGTCGGATGCATTGCACCGCCTCGCGCGTCGATTCGAACCGCGCCACGAGATCGCGCTCGTGGTCGGACACGGCGCTGGCGGGCCGAACGACGGGCCACGCCGCTTGCGCCAGAAACTGTCCCGCAGCGGTCTGCGGCAGGTGCTGCCACAGCGCCTCAGTAATAAACGGGATCATCGGCTGCAGCAGTCGCAACGCGCCATCGAACGCGTGGGCAAGCACCGCGCGCGCCACTTCGCGATCGGCGCCATCGTTGGCAGCCAGACGAGGCTTGATGGATTCCAGATACCAGTCGGCCAACTCGTTCCACACGAAACGCCGCGCGGCTTCGGCATACTCCGACAAGCGCAGTCCACGTCCCCGTTCCGCATCGGTCCACCTGCGGCCATTGCCTGGGCGTGCAGGTCCCAACGCGGCGTCGCACTCGGCAATCGCGGTGTCGAGTCGTTCGAGTATCCATGCATCGGCCGCCGTCAGCGAACCGTCGGGCAGGCGCGATAACGGTTGCACGGGATCGGTGCCGACGCGCGAGAGCAGGAACCGGCCGATGTTCCAGAGCTTGGTGCAGAAATTGCGACCCGGCGCGAACGATTTGTCGAGATCATTCGGATCGAGCATCACGTCAACACCAAGCCCGAGTCCCGCCACCATGGTCCAGCGCAACGCATCGGCCCCATACAATCGCACCACGTCGAGCGGATCGATCCCGTTGCCGAGTGACTTGGACATCTTGCGATGTTCCATGTCGCGCACGGTTCCATGCAGGTACACCGTGTGAAACGGGGACTGTCCCATGAACCAGCAGCCCGACATCACCATGCGCGAGACCCAGAAAAACAGGATCTCAGGCGCGGTGACCAACACATCGCCAGGGTAGAACGCCTTAAGATCGGCGCTGTCGGCGTTCGGCCAGCCCAGCGTGGAGATGGGCCAGAGCCACGACGAGAACCACGTGTCCAAGACGTCGTCGTCCTGACGTACCACCCCGCCGCACGACGGACAGACCGACAGGTCGTTCCGCGACACGATGGGTTGCTGATCGCACGCGTCGCAATACCACACGGGCACGCGATGTCCCCACCAGATTTGCCGCGAAATATTCCAGTCGCGAATGCCTTCCAACCAGTTCACGTACACCGCTTCCCACCGATCCGGCAGAATCCGCAGTTCGCCGCTGCGCAGCACGGCCAGTGCCTTCTCAGCCAGTGGCTGCATGCGCACGAACCACTGGTCGGACAGGCGGGGCTCCACCACCGTGTCGCAGCGATAGCAGTGACGCACGTTGTGCTGATGTGACTCGACCTTCACCAACGCGCCGACATCCTTGAGCATGGTCACGATGGCCGTGCGCGCCTCAAATCGGTCCAGTCCGTTGAGTGCGGCAGGAACACGACCAACCGCTGATTCGACTTCCCGCACCACCCCGGCGGCATCGATGACCACGGGCATCGGCAATGCGTGCCGCTTGCCCACTTCGAAATCGTTGGCATCGTGCGCGGGGGTGATCTTCACCGCACCCGATCCAAAGGCCGGATCCGCGTAGCTGTCGGCCACGACCGGAATGCGCACACCGTTCAACGGCAGGAGCACCTCGCGACCCACGAGCGCGCGATAGCGCTCGTCGTCGGGATGGACGGCCACCGCAACGTCGCCCAGCAGGGTTTCCGGGCGCGTGGTGACCACCGTAACCCACTGCGACGGGTCATCGGCCACCAGATACCGCACGTGATACAGCGTGCCGGCGGTGTCGGTAAACTCCGCTTCCTCGTCCGACAGCGATGTCCCGCACCGCGGGCACCAGTGAATGACGCGGTGGCCCTTGTACACCAATCCGTCCTCGTGCAGACGCACGAAGGCTTCACGTACCGCGATCGACAGTTCCGGCGAAAACGTGTAAGCCGTGCGCGACCAGTCGGCGCTGGACCCAATGGCCTTGAGTTGATTGAGAATCTCGCCACCGGTTTGCTCAACAAATCCGGCGACTCGCGCCACGAACGCCGAACGACCCACGTCGAAGCGCGTCTGTCCTTCGGCGCTCAGTTGCTTCTCCACGACATTCTGCGTGGCGATGCCCGCGTGATCGGTGCCGGGCAACCAGAGGGCTTCGT
Source organism: Gemmatimonadaceae bacterium (assembly GCA_031419135.1). Lineage (GTDB taxonomy): Bacteria > Gemmatimonadota > Gemmatimonadetes > Gemmatimonadales > Gemmatimonadaceae > Gemmatimonas. The sequence goes on along the minus strand of JANOKE010000727.1, from coordinate 7,479 downwards.
CACCGGCCATGCGGCGCCAGCGGATCAGCACGTCCTGCACCGTGTTATTCAGGCCATGTCCAACGTGCAGTACCGCCGTCACGTTGGGTGGTGGCATTACAATCACGAACGGTTCATGCGTCGCCGCACGCGCGACATCGGCGACGAACACACCGTGACTGGTCCATCGTGCATACCACTCGGCTTCGGTGCTCGCTGCGTCGTACTGCGGCGGCAGCGGATTCTGGTCGGGCGAAGTCATGCGGGAAGCTAGCGCTCCGTTCGACGGGGAACCGCGCGCGTTCCGTCGGTGTCACGAACGGCGAGGCTGTCCATCACGTCGACCACCTCAGGCACACCCCGGGCAAGCGTCAACGCATAGGCCAGTTCGTCGGCGCTATACACCCACCCCGTCAGTTCCACGATCCCATTACCGATCGCCCCGATGTCGATCGCGCGGCCACGCAGCGTCGGATCATTTCGAAACACTTCGAGAACCCGGGCCTCGATTTCCGCATCGTCGGGATCGGCCAGCGCGTCGAACAGTTCGACGGGGTCCGCCGTCTCGTTATCGACGTCATCGGGCGCACACTCCTCGGCTGGATCTGAACCGGGTTCGACCGACTCTGCGTCGTCGATATCGGCCCGACGGCGATGCCTGGCATTACGGACGCGCGAGGTCAACCCCTCCACTCCGCCAGTGCGATCGGCCAGAACGACGCCCAGTGCCAGTCCGCCAATGGCGCCAAGGGCAACCAGCAGCAGCGTACGACTCCGGGCTTGCCGACGACCGCGAAAGCGAAAACTGGCCATGTACTTTCCTCCGGTTTGATGGGGTCTGCTGGTGGCGCCTCCATACCCACAACGATAACTTGACCTGTTACGCACGTGCACCCGCCCACTCTGGAAATCGCACTTCATGATCGACGGTCCGCCCGCTGCCCCCCCTGCTGATGAAATGATTGTCCTCACGCTGCCCGATGGTTCCACGCGTGAGGTACCCGCCGGGACACTGGGGAGAGACGTTGTGGCGACCATCGGCGCCCGGTTGCTGCAGGCGTCGATTGCGGTGGCGGTAAACGGTGAGGTGCAAGACCTGATGACGCCGTTGCGGACGTCGGGCGCGTTTGTGGTCATCACGGAAAAGGACCCGCGGGCACTCGGGGTATTGCGCCATTCCGGTGCGCACATTCTGGCCACGGCAGTGCGTCGTCTGCGTCCCGACGCGAAGATCGGCTTTGGTCCGGCCATTGACGACGGCTTTTACTACGACTTCGAAGTCGATCAGCCGTTCACCCCGGACGACCTGATGGCGTTCGAAGCGGAGATGAAGAAGGTCATCGCCGAGAAGTACCCGTTTGTGCGCGAGGAAGTGACACTGGCCGTTGCGCGGCAGCGTTTCGTGGACGATCCGCTCAAACTCGAGCGCCTTGATGATTTCGAGGGCTCCGACGAAGTTATCTCGACGTACACCGACGGACCATTCATCGACCTCTGTCGGGGGCCGCACGTGTCCGACACGTCGGTGCTCCGGCATTTCAAGTTGCTTTCCACGGCCGGCGCCTATTGGCGCGGCGACGTGAAGCGACAGATGCTGCAACGCATCTATGCCACCGCCTTTTTTCGGAAAGACGAGCTGGACGCGCACCTCTATCAGCTGGAGGAAGCGAAGAAGCGTGATCACCGCGTGCTGGGTCGGTCGCTCGATCTGTTCCAGTTGTTTCCCGTGGCGCCCGGTGCGGTATTCTGGACGCCCAAGGGCACGATGCTGTATAACACGCTCGAAGCGTTCATGCGCGAGCGGCAACAGGAGGCCTTCAAGGAGATCAAGACGCCTCTGCTGTATCACAAGGCGCTGTGGGAGCAGTCGGGCCATTGGGGCAAGTATCGCGAGAATATGTTTCTGGTGCTGGACAACGAATCGGGCGAGCACGACATGTCGCTCAAACCGATGAACTGTCCGTCGCATTATCTGTACTTCGCATCGCACAAGCACTCGTATCGCGAATTGCCCATGCGGTACGTCACGTTTGATGTGCTGCACCGCAATGAGTTGTCCGGTGCGTTGTCCGGCCTTACCCGGGTACGGCAATTTGCCCAGGACGATTGTCATGTGTTCCTGCGCGAGGACCAGATCGAGGCCGAGGTGCAGTTCCTGATGGACTTCATTCTCGGCTACTACGAAACGTTCGGTCTGACGGCGCGACTCAAATTTGCCACGCGTCCGACCCAGCGCATTGGCACCGACGCCCTGTGGGATGGCGCCGAAGCCGCGCTGCGGGCAGCGCTCGAGTCCACCGGTCGCGAATACGAATTGAAGGAAGGCGATGGCGCGTTCTACGGCCCGAAAATCGATTTCGACGTGACCGACAGCATCGGCCGGGCGTGGCAACTGGGGACGATTCAGTTGGACTACAACGCGCCGGAGCGGTTCGACCTGACCTACACCGGCGACGACAACGCGCCGCATCGGCCTGTGGTCATCCATCGCGCCGTGTCGGGCTCCATCGAACGGTTTATCGCGATTCTTATTGAACACTTCGCGGGCGCATTCCCGGTGTGGCTGGCGCCCGAGCAGGTGCGTGTGATCCCCATTGCGATCGACTTCACCGCGCACGCGGAGACACTCGTGACACGACTCAAGTCGCTTGGCGTGCGGGCCACGCTCGACGCGCGAAACGAAACGCTCAACTACCGGATTCGCGACGGCGAGATGCAAAAAATTCCGTACATGTGTGTCATCGGACGTCGAGAAGTCGACGAGAACACCGTGGCGCTCAGAACGCGCGGCGCGGGAAAGAAGCAGGATATCCTCGCATTCGACACGTTCGTATCCCGAATCCAGAACGAAATTCACACACGGGCGCTCGTCCCGGCGCCACCGGACACCACCGGTTCGGCCACTGCAGGAGCCGCCTCATGACCCCCGAAGCGTTGCTCGACCTTTTTGTACTGGCGCCGGTCGGCCTCGTCCAGGTTGATGAAGACGGACGGGTCGAGGTCGCGAACCTTGCGGCGCGCACCCTGCTCACCCCATTCACGCGCGCTGGGGCGCTCGACGACCTGTTCGCAGCGCTGGCGTCGGTGGCACCGGATCTGGCGGCCCGGGTGCGGAACTACGGCGCGCCGCGCGGCGTGATCGTTGAATCAATCGAGCTGCTGGCGCCGGGCGAGGGGCGCGGTATTAACCTCGCGCTGGTCAAGGTTTCGCCGTCGCGCATTGTGGCCGTGGTGACCGACGCCAGTGGACTCGCACACTCGCGCGGTCTCGTGGCGCAACTCGAACAGCGCCTGAACGCGGTGGAAAGTGCGGTGCGCGACTATGCCATCTATACGGTCAGTGATGATGCGACCGTCGCGTCATGGAGCGCGGCCGCCGAGCGGGTGCACCAGTGGGCGGCCGGTGACATGATTGGCCGGCCGGCGGCGGTGCTTCTGGGCAGTGAGTCCGGGGGAGAGCCACATATGAAGGAAACGTTGGCGCAGGCGGCGAGAACGGGCTGGTCGGAAGAAGAAGGGTATCGTCTGCGCGCCGACGGATCATCGTTCTGGGCCACCACCGTCGTGACCGCATTGCGCGGCGCCGACGGCGCGACCGTGGGATTTTCGGTTGTCACACGCGATCAGTCCGAGCGTCGCAAATTTGAGGAAGCAACGCGCGACGATGCGGCCAGCAATACGGACTACTTGACGGGCGCCTTCACGCGTCGTGCCTTTTTCGATGTCGCGTCGTCCGAGGTCGCGCGCGCGCGCCGATACGGACAGCCATTGTCGCTGCTCCTCGTCGACCCTGACAATTTTCGCGACATTGGCGACACCCGCGGCGCCGATTTCACGAACGAGTGGCTGCGAACCATCGCCAGCGTGTGTCGGCAGGAATCCCGTACCACCGATGTGCAGGGCCGTGTGGGGGGCGCGGAATTCGCGGTGCTGCTGCCCAGCACGGAGTTGTCCGGTGGTCTGGTGTTGGCCGAGCGCATTCGGGAACGCATGCAGCGTCACATGTTTGCCGGCGAGTCGCAGAGCGTGCGGTGTACATTGTCGGTCGGCGTATCCGAGGTGCTCGACGAGATCAGCACCGTCGAGGGGCTGTTGGCGGCGTCTGCAACCGCCGTAGCGCGTGCGAAACAGGCCGGGATGAATCTGGTGGTGGGATATGACGCGTGAACAGCCCGTAACGTCCAAGCCCTTCTCCCCTCCGTAATCGATTATCTTTCAGTGCTCCCCCCCGGGAGCCGTCCGAGCGCACGCCCGGGCGCACAGGCGCAACCTCCGCGCCCCTTTCCCGTTCCATGACCGACCTTTCCCGCCAGCCCGTCATTGTCGGTGCCGCACGCACTCCGATCGGGCGGTATCTCGGGGGCCTGAGCCCTCTTTCGGCGCCTGAACTCGGCGCCATCGCGATTCGTGCCGCACTGCAACGCAGCGGCGTAGCGGCGGATCAGGTCCAGGAGGTCATCATGGGCCATGTGCTGCAGGGTGGAACCGGGCAGGCACCCGGACGCCAGGCGATGCTCAAGGCCGGACTACCGTCGTCTATCTCGGCGGTGACCATCAACAAGGTGTGTGGCTCCGGGCTGAAAGCGGTCATGCTTGCCGCGCAAGCCATCAAGGCGGGCGACGCGCAGGTGATCATTGCCGGTGGGCAGGAGTCGATGTCGAATGCGCCGCACTATGTGTATGGCATGCGCGGCGGCGTAAAGATCGGCAATCAGACGATGGTGGACGGCATGATCAAAGACGGACTGTGGTGCGGCACGTGTGATGTGCACATGGGCGTGCATGCCGGGTACACCGCGACCAAGGCGGGCATTACCCGCGAACAGCAAGACACGTTCTCGGCGGCGTCGCATCGCAAGGCAATTGCGGCGCAACAGGCCGGCAAGTTCTCGGCGGAAATCGTGCCGGTCGAAATTCCCGGTCGCAAGGGCCCTACGCTGATCAGCACCGATGAAGGCCCGCGCGCCGACACTACGGAAAGCTCGCTGGCTACGCTGCGTCCGGCGTTTCCGTCGGCCGGCGTCGATGGCAGCACGCTGAGCGTGACCGCAGGAAACGCGTCTTCCCTCAACGATGGCGCGGCCGCCGTTGTGGTCACGTCGGAGGCCTATGCGCGCCAGCTTGGACTGACAATTCTGGCGCGCATCACGGGATACGCCACGGGCGCCGGCGATCCGCGCGACCTGTTCTTCGCGCCCATCACAGCGGTGAAGAACCTGATGCACAAGACCGGCGCATCTATCAATGATTTTGATCTTATCGAAGCAAACGAGGCCTTTGCGTCGCAGGCGCTGGCCGATGGCGCGGGATTGGGCTGGGATGCCGATCGGGTGAACGTGAATGGCGGCGCGATCGCGCTGGGTCATCCGATTGGGGCGAGTGGCGCGCGCGTGCTCGTGACACTGCTGTACGCGTTGGCCAACCGCAATGCCCGCACCGGACTCGTCACGCTGTGCCTGGGCGGCGGAGACGCCGTGGCGCTGTCGGTGGAACGCGTCGGCTAAGGCCGACACCATGGTGTTGGCGATTTCAGTGACGAACAACACAACCCCGCGTGCGCGCATCATCGACCCCGATCGATGGCGCTCGCGCGCTGACGGACCGCGCTGGCTCTACGCCCAACCCGGTCGATTGCGCGCGATGTGGCGGCTGTCCGCATTCGGGCTGGCGCTGATGGTGTTTCAGCCAATCACGGAAGCACTCATCGCACCACTCTTCTCGCTGCTTTCGCGTACCGTCGGCGAGCCCGTGCCGGCCTATCCCTGGATCACGCTGGCCAGCGTGTTCGCGTCGCTGACACTCACCGTGCGGGTCATCGACGACGTGTCGTGGAGTGCGGTGGCCCTGAGTGTTGGCGCGTGGCGCGCACGCGTGTTGGCACTGGGTCTGCTGTTGGGTGCTGCAGCGATCTGCGGCACCATCGTACTGCTCTGGGCAACGGGCACGGTGCATGTCGAAACGGTGTCGCGCTCGCTGAACGGAACCGCCAGCAGTTCGAACGCCTGGATGGCGACGGCACTGCGTATCACGATGCTGCTCGCTCCGGCAGCATTGTGGGAAGAACTGGTGTTTCGCGGTTATCTGTGGACGGTTGCGGAAGATGCCGGCGGGGTGCGCGTGGCGCGGTGGGCAACCGCCGTGGCGTTTGGTGCCGTGCATCTGCTCAATCCGAACGCTGGTGCGCTCTCGACGATGCTTGTTACGCTCGCCGGTTTCTGCCTGGGGGCCGTGCGCGAGGGGACAGGAAGTCTCGCCGCGGCATGGCTGGCCCATCTGGCGTGGAACTGGATAATGGCGGCGGCGTTGCATGTGCCAGTGAGCGGAATGGCCTTCGACACACCAGGATACCGCACGTTGATCAATGGACCCGCGTGGTGGACCGGCGGGCCGTGGGGACCGGAAGGAGGGGCGGCGGCATTGCTCGTCATGGGTAGCGCGCTGTTCCTGTCCGTTCGACCAGTATCATGGAGACCATTCGGCACGAGGCGCAGTTCGCTATGAACGATTCTCAGAGTGGCACGGTGAGCAATTCGATGAAGTCTGTGGCGGTTGTTGGCGCGGGCCAGATGGGGAACGGCATAACACACGTGTTCGCCGCCAATGGCTACAACGTCACGATGATCGACGTCAGCGCCGAGGCCCTCGAGCGCGGCAAGAACACTATCGGGCAAAACCTTGATCGACAGGTGAAGAAGGGCGCGCTCAGCGCGGACGATGCACACGCCGCACTCAGTCGCATCCAAACCGCCACCATGCTGGACGCGGTGGCGAATGTCCACCTGGTGGTTGAGGCGGCCACCGAACGCGCCGACCTCAAGTTCCGCATCTTCGAGGACCTCGATCGTCTGGCTCCGTCGGGCGCCATTCTCGCGACCAATACCAGTTCGATCGCCATTACTGAGATCGCCGCCCATACCAAGCGTCCCGAACTCGTGATCGGGATGCACTTCATGAATCCCGTGCCGGTCATGAAGCTGGTGGAAGTGATTCGTGGCCTCGCGACCAGTGATGAGACTACGCACCGCGTGATGACATTGGCCCAGGCACTCGGCAAGACGCCGGTGGAAGTGAACGACTACCCGGGATTCGTGGCCAATCGGATTCTCATGCCCATGATCAACGAGGCCATTTACTGTGTGATGGAGGGAGTCGGTACGCCAGACGCCATCGACACGGTGATGAAACTGGGGATGAATCACCCCATGGGGCCGCTCGCGCTGGCCGATTTCATCGGCCTCGACACCTGTCTGGCAATTCTCAACGTGCTACACGATGGACTCGGCGATCCCAAGTATCGGGCGTGCCCGTTGCTGCGGAAGTATGTGGCCGCTGGCTGGCACGGCAAGAAGTCGGGCCGCGGCTTCTACACGTACTGAGCGCGCCATGGGACTTCTCACGCTCAACGACACCCAGCAGGAGATTCAGCAACTCGCGCGTGCCTATGCTGAACGCGCGCTCGTGCCGTTGGCTGGCGAACGAGATCGGGAAGAGCGGTTCGAC
>JANOKE010000726.1:0-1702 GCA_031419135.1 Gemmatimonadaceae bacterium | reverse complement strand
AGGTGTCGAAAATTCTCGGCGTGATCCAGTCCGTAGCCAACCAGAAATTCGTGTGGTGCATCAAACCCCACAAACCGCGTGGGGTGCTGCAACTCCGTCGCGATATGCTTGTGCAGCAGGGCGCATATCTCAAGAGAGCGCGGCTGTCGTTCACCCAGCAGGTCGATAAGGCGGTTCAGGGTACGTCCGGAATCCACGATGTCTTCCACCAGAAGAATATGTTTACCCTCCAATTCGGTTTCCGGATCGTACAACAGGCGCACCACGCCGCTGGACTCCATCGCGTCACCGTAAGACGACGCCACCAGGAAATCGACCTGCAGCGGTCTGGCGATGTGGCGCACAAGATCGCTGAGGAAGATGAAGCTGCCCTTGAGCAGTCCCAGCACGAGGAGGTCACCATCGGGGTACGCTGCCGTGATGTCGGCACCCAGCTCGCGAACGCGACGCTCGATGGTGTCGGCATCGAACACCACGCGATTCACCGCCCGTCCATCGAGGCGAGGATCGGCCGTGACGCTGGTATCCGTGTTCATGTCAGTCGGGCTCACGCTCACATCGGTACCAGATCGAGTCCGGCCAACCCGGCCGGTGCGGCGCCGCCAAAGAGCGGCAGAGTCCAGGCACGCACAGCAATACATCTCCCTCGAAGACGACCGGCCAGCCCGCCCGGTCAAGTACGGAAACATGTGCATCTGAAAAGTATCGGGTCACACGCCGCCCCGCCGGAGCGCCCGCCGTGTAGATGCGATCCCCGGCGCGCCAGTTCCGCATGGTAATCAATGCGCCTTCCGGTGCGCCAAACACGAAATAATCGTCGGTCACCGATCGCGCCTCGCCCGGTGTCAGACGCCGCAGCCGCCACTGACCGAGTCGCGGCGGCAGCTCGTCCGCACGACCGGTCCAACTCCACGGCTGCGAGGCCGAGATCGCGGGTCGACGCAACTGGTACCAGTCCGCAGCGCCGACGCCCCCCCGGATCGCCACCGCCCCGCCGGCGAGCGTCACGCGTGCGCCTCGTCGACGCGACGTGCTCAACCTGACAAGTTCGCGAATTCCCCGGGCATCGAGCACTACACCCAGACGCGCGAAACAACTCGGCCAAAGCACCGCGCATCCCTCGGCGCTGGTGGTATCGAACGCGTCGACGGGGACCTGCAGGACACCATCGCGAATGGTCACTACGCCCAGCGTCTCGAGGTACGCATCGAGGTCGTTCCTCCATGCCGCCGCACGTTCGCCGAGTGCGACCATGGTTGCAGTGAAGCCGGGCTGCAGGCCCTCGAACGCGGGCAACAGATCGTGGCGCACGCGACCGCGTTGGAAGCGGAGCGAGGCGTTCATAGGATCATCCAGGAACGCAATCGATTCCGCCGCTGCCCACGCGGCGACTTCGGTCCGCGAGACCGCCAGCCACGGCCGTACGATACGTGTTGGCGCCGCCAACGCAGCCAATCCGCGCGTGCCCGTTCCGCGGAGCAGGCGCATCACGATGGTCTCCGCCTGATCATCGCGGGTGTGCGCGGTCGCCACCCGCGCACCAAACGCCCCTGCCACACGGTTCAGAAAGCGCCAGCGCGCTGCTCGCCATTCCGCCTCGGAGTGCGCCGACGTGTGCGCCCGTTCACGCACCACCGTCAGACCAAGCCGACGCGCGTTGGCCGCGACATGAGCGGCAGCATCCGTGGCGTAGCTGCCCGTG
>JANOKE010000725.1:0-1388 GCA_031419135.1 Gemmatimonadaceae bacterium | reverse complement strand
ACACGAGACGTCGATGCCCTGGTTGGAGACCGACCCCATGACCGAACGCTTGAAGTTCGTGCAGGATGCCCTGAGTGACCGCTTTACGATGGCCGAGCTGTGTGCCCGTCACGGCGTGAGTCGACCGACGGGATACAAATGGATCGCTCGCTACGCCGAGGAAGGGCGGCGGGGGCTTGGGGATCGCAGTCGGGCGCCCCACACGTGCCCGCACAAGCTCCCGACGACGATGACCGATCTGCTGTGCACGACGCGCGAAGCGCATCCCTTCTGGGGCGCCCGCAAGCTGTTGGCCGTGCTGCAAGCCAAGCATCCTCGGGTGCGCGAGTGGCCGGCGCCGAGTACCGTGGCGGATCTCCTGGCACGACGCGGGCTCGTGCAGCGCCGCCGGACGCGTCGGGTGCCAACGCATCCCGGGGTCGTGCCAGCCGTGGCGGAGGCGCCGAATGATCTTTGGACGGCCGACTTCAAGGGTCAGTTCCGCACGGGCGATGCCGCGTACTGCTATCCGCTGACGATCGCCGACCTTGCGTCCCGCTTCTTGCTCACGTGCCATGGCCTGCGCTCGACGAAGTGCGAGCTGGCGAAGCCGATCTTCGAGCGCGCGTTTCGCGAGTACGGCCTGCCGCGGGCCATTCGGACCGACAACGGCGTGCCCTTTGCGACGGCGGCCATTCACGGCCTTTCGTTCCTGAATGTCTACTGGATGCAACTCGGCATCGTCCATCAGCGCATTCGGCCGTCCTCACCACAGGAGAATGGGGCGCACGAACGCATGCATCGCACCTTGAAACGCCAAGCGATCAAACCGGTGCGCCACACGTGCACCGCGCAGCAGCGCAACTTCGACGCCTTCCGTCATGAGTACAACGATGAGCGACCGCATGAAGCGCTCGGACAGACGACGCCCGCCTCACACTATCGCGCGTCACCGCGGCCGTATCCGTCGCGGCTGCCTGTGGCGGAGTACCCTGGGCATCTCGAGAAGACCGTCACGACCGCCGGCACGTTTCGTTTCGGCAAGCGCCTCGTCTACATCGCCAATGCGTTAACAGGCCAACGGATTGGACTGGAAGAAACGGACGACGGCTGCTGGTCGATCTATTTCCACCGCGTCCTACTGGCGACCCTCGACGAACGCGACTACATCATCCAGAGTTGATTTCTGTGTAAACGATGTTGCCGGACTAAAGTGTCAATCATGTCCCCGGCTGTTCAGCCACGCGGATGTTGCGTCGAAACGGCCTGGTGCGCAACGGAACGGTGACGGGCCGCGCCCGAGTCGGGCGTATGCTCGGCGCTCCCCGGTCCCGGAGCGTGCATGCCCGACGCGGCGCCGGCGGCGCGTCGCGTCTACAAACCCCGGCGCCCCCAGGCGTCGCCGCTCT
>JANOKE010000724.1:0-1053 GCA_031419135.1 Gemmatimonadaceae bacterium | reverse complement strand
GATCGCCGAGCCGCCGCCCCATGAATCTCACCGAACTCGATCGCGCCCTCCGCACGCTCCGCCTCTCCGGCATGGCCGATGTGCTCGACGCGCGCCTCCGTCATGCGCAAGCCGAACGCCTCGCGCCCCTCGACCTGATCGCGATGCTGGTCAATGACGAACTGCAACGCCGACAGGATCGGCTCCTCGAACGGCGGCGCGCGCAGGCGCGCTTCCGCGATCCGGCGCGCACGCTCGATGCGTTTGACTTCAGCTTCAACAAGAAGATGAATCGCGCGCTCCTCTTCGAACTCGCGACCGGACGCTTCATCACGCAACGCGAAGACATTTTGCTGGTCGGGCCACCGGGGAGCGGCAAGAGTCACTTGGCGCAGGCGCTCGGGCAGGCCGCGATTCAGCAGGGGCACCGCGTGCTCTATCGCGAGGCGCATCTGCTGCTCGAGGAGCTGACGGACGCCACGCTCGATGGCACGCGCAAGGACGTCATGGCGGCGCTGAGCACCGTGCCGCTCCTGATCATCGACGATCTCGGCATGCGAAAGCTGCCGCCGACGGCCGCCGAAGATCTGCTCGAGCTGATCATGCGTCGGTACGAGCGCGCGTCCACGATCCTCACCTCCAATCGCCCCGTCGACGACTGGGGGAAGCTCCTGGGCGACACGGCCGCGGTCACCGCGCTCCTCGACCGGCTGCTCCATCACGCGCACGTGCTCACTTGCGGCCCACGCAGCTGGCGCACGAAACTTCAGGCGGCGACCGAATCCGCGGTCACGCCTTCCCGCTAACCAGTCTCAGCTCACCGGCGTGGTGGCCGGTTTTGCGGTGTCGATCAATGGCCGGATTTGAGGTGTCCACTGAGGAACGCGCTCGGGAATGGCGGACTTGCCCAACCGGCGTCGGCGGCGACGAAATCGTCACTAAAGTACGGCATGATGTTCGGCGTCGTGGTTTTCCGGCATCGCGGTGCGTGTTTGGACGCACCAGTACAACTCTGTCAAACGCTTCGTCGCGACGATCAACGCGCGGGCGCCGGAGCGCTTCGTCTCGGGTGCC
>JANOKE010000723.1:0-1934 GCA_031419135.1 Gemmatimonadaceae bacterium | reverse complement strand
CCGAAACGATTCGCCGCATTGCGCTCGACGCCATCGCGCACGCCGGTGATATGGTGACGGCGGGCACGCCCACGACCGAGCACGAGTTGCAGCGGCGAATTCTCGATGCGTTCGACAGGGCCGGATTGGAAACCGAGCACGGGCCTGATGTGGCGGCGTCCGAAAACGCGGCGAATCCGCATTATGCGCCGTCGGCTGCCACACCACGTGTGATTCATCGCGGCGATGTGCTGCTGATTGACTTGTGGGCGCGTGAAGTCAATGGGGGCGTGTACGCCGATCAAACCTGGATGGCGTCAATGGGCGCACCGTCGTCCCGCAGCGTGACGATTTGGGAAGCGGTACGCGATGCACGCGATGTCGCAGTGGATTTGATCACGGCGCGAGTGGCCGCCGGAGTGCCTGTGCGTGGCGGTGAAGCAGACGACGCCGCGCGCGCGGTCATTACGTCGCGCGGATATGGCGCGCAGTTCTGGCACCGCACGGGCCACAGTATCGACGCGCGTGATCTGCACGGGTCAGGGCCACAAATCGACAATCTGGAATCGCGCGACGATCGGTTCTTGATACCCGGCGTGGGATTCTCGATCGAACCCGGCATCTACTTTCCTGGCGAACTCGGCATGCGCAGCGAGGTGAACTGTTTCGTGGGTGACCACGCGCTGTTGGTGACTCCCGGTGTCCTGCAGCGTGATCTGATCGTCGTCTGAGCGGGAACAATGACGCAGACCAGCCTCAGCGGGATCACACGGTTCGAGGTGCAACGACGATGATCGTTTCGAGGGCGCGGTGGCGCGTCCTTCTTGGTGTGACGGTATACAGCATGGTGACGGCATGCACCGACTCGCGGCCGCAACGTGCGGTCGCGACGCCCACGACCGACGTTCCGGGTGGGGAGAGTTTGAGCGCGGTTGATGAGGCCCGGCGTGGACTGCCCACCGACCGCGCGTTGCGGCTGCTGCCGGGGGGTGCCGGGTCCGACAACCCGGGTACGTATCGTGGCGTGCGGGATACGGCTGGCTTGCACGGGGGCACGATTATTGGTCGCGTTGAGGGGCCAATGCCGGTGGTCGGCGACTTTGCGGTCACGCCGACCCACGATGTGCGCGTGTGCAAACCGTTTACCGAAACGCGCATGCCCTCGCAGGACGGCGGGGCGGGGGATGCTATCGTGTGGTTGGTGGGCGTCACCACTGGCCCGATGCCGAACGCGCCGCGTCGCGCGTCGCTCACGCTCGACCGGTGCCGACTCGAACCGCGCGTGCAGCGGGTGGCCGTCGGTGGCACGTTGCAGGTGATTTCGCGCGATGCCATGTCGTCGCGCTTGCGGTTCCTGGATGCGGGCGGACGCGGGACGGTCCGCACGCTGGTCGCGTTGAGCGATGCCGGTCAGGTCGTTCCAACGTCCGACGTTTCGTTGACACCGGGTCTGGTGGAAGTCCGCGATGATCAGCACCCCTGGATTCGCGCATGGATTGCAGTGACATCGCATCCGTTCGTGGCGATTACCGAACCCGGCGGGAATTTCCGGTTTGACAGTGTACCACCGGGTTCCTATACGTTGGTGATCTGGCAGGAGCAGTTGGGCACACGCTCGCGTGCCTTGCAGGTGGTAAGTGGCGTGGAGACGCGAATCCGGATCGCGTATCACGTGCAGACGGAGAAGTAGTGGCGGCTCTCCTTGATCATATTGAACCGCAGGGGACGCAGGGGACGCAGGGGACGCAGAGCGGGACCTGCGAGCCGAGCGCACTGAAGACGATTTACCCAAGTTTTTTTGTTGTTTTTAATTGTGGCTCTTCGGGATTTCGTGTGGGTAGAAACCGCGCATTTTGAAGGGTGTTCCTGCCAGTTTTGAGCGGCGAAATGAACCACCTGAACCACGGAGCACACAGAGCGCACGGAGTCCCCCGGAACTGGAAAGCGTTCGCCCA
>JANOKE010000722.1:0-2337 GCA_031419135.1 Gemmatimonadaceae bacterium | reverse complement strand
AGCGCGGCAAGGTCACGGACGCGGGATATGAAGTGGAGATCCGTATTCCCTTCAGCAGTCTGCGATTCCCCACGCGCAACCCGCAACGATGGGGCCTGCAGATCCTCCGTAAGGTTCAACACTCCGGTTATCAGGAGACGTGGACGCCGGCGCGCCGCGGCGCCGCATCGTTTATCTCACAGGAAGGATGGCTGACCGGACTCACGGACATGCGTCACGGCGTGGACGTGACCATCAACCCGGAACTCACCAGCACCATTACGGGGACACCCTGCTGCTCGCCAGCCAACGATGCATGGCGCTACAGCAGCCGCCCGCGACTGGGCGGCAATGTTCGGGCGGGTTTGGGCAGCAATATCGTACTGGTGGGCACTGTGCGGCCCGACTTCTCGCAGGTGGAAGCCGACGCGACCCAGGTGGCTGCCGATCCGCGATTCGCGCTGTTCTACGCCGAACGCCGTCCGTTCTTCGTGGAGGGTTCCGATCAATTCAACGTGCCCAACACGCTGGTGTACACGCGCCGCATCGTGCAGCCCGACGCCGCGCTCAAGCTCAACGTGCGCCAAGGTCGCACCAACGTGGCGCTGCTGTCGGCGCTCGATGCGCCGTCGGCCGCCACCAATAACTACCGTCCCCTGGTGGATATCCTGCGCGTCACGCGTGACTTCAAGGAGCAATCGACGGCGGGACTCCTGTACAGCGAGCGCGTGAGCAAGGGGAACGCCAATCGCCTGCTGGGCGGCGACATGAAGCTCCTCTTGAACCGGGAGTCGTACGCGCAGTTCCAACTCGCTGGCAGTCAGTCCCGTTCGGCGGGCATCTCGCGCACCGGGACGATGTGGGAAGCGTTGGTGGATGGCACGGGGCGCAAGCGTGGATATCACTACAACCTGGTGGGCATCAGTCCCGACTTTCGCGCCGACAACGGATTTGTGGCGCGCACCGGATTCGTGTCGCCCAACATCGCGAATCGTGTCACGTTTTTTGGCAAGCAGGGCGCGCGCGTGGAGCAATTGACGGCGTTCGTGAGTACCACAGGCCTTTGGCGCTATCGCGACTTCTTCGACGGCAAGAGCATGCTGGAGGGCAGGATCAGTGCGACGAACTTCGTCACCCTTCGTGGTGGCTGGTCGGTGGCGCTCACGCCCACCGTGTCGAGCTACTCGTTCGATCCCTCCGTCTACAGCAGCCTCGCCACCGAGAACGGCACGGCCGCGCCCGATGCGTTCGTACCCGCGCCGCGCATCACCACCACCAGCGGTGCGTTCTCGGTGTCCACGCCGCAGTATCGGCGCTTTGCGGCATCGGCCGGCCTCACGTCGGCGGGCGATGTGGATTTCCTGGAAACCACGCGCGTGCGTCGCTCCGCGTACAACGCGTCGCTGGATCTCCGACCCGATGAGCGCATTCGCATCAACGCGACGTATGCAAGCAACGAGTTCGTACGACGGACGGACGGGCGGTCGAGCTTCTCCACACGCATTCCCCGTCTGAAGATGGAGTATCAGGTGGCGCGCCCGATTTTCGTGCGGGTGATTTCACAGTACGAGGCCAATCGGCGCGAAGCGCTGGTGGACTATCGGACGGGGCTGCCGCTGCTGGTCCGCCAAGGCAACGGCACGTACGCGCCATCGGTGTTGCGCTCCAGCAATCTGCTGCGCGCCGACCTGTTGTTCTCGTATCGTCCGCGGCCGGGAACGGTGTTTTTTGCCGGATACGGCGACAGCATGACGGAGCCGCAGGCCCTGGGATTCAACAAGCTGCGTCGGGTGAGCGACGGGTTCTTTTTGAAAGCGAGCTGGCTGTTCACTCCGCCGGTGGCGCGGTAGCGGGCTCATTGACATGATCACCGGCGCCGTCTTTGACGCCGGCTCGCTTCGGGCCAGATCGATGACCAGGCCGCACACGTGCAGACAGAGGAGTCACCAATTGCCCAGCCTTGCACATCGTGCACGAGACTTTATTCGATGGTTCGTGCTCGATCCAATCGTCGTGTGGGCCGCACTCGGTCCACCATTCGGCATCCTGTTGGCGCTAGCGTTTCTGCCCGCTGCTGGAGAGCTGAGTGTTCGAATCGCCGGCTACGTTATTGCGTTGCTCGGCGTCCTGTTGGTAGTGAGAGGCATTCATAACAGACGTAAGCTCTTTGGGCGGCCGGCCATTGCGAAGCGCTTAACGGCATGGCTACGACGACTTCCTCCGATCTTTCTACCGGCGAAACAGACTACGGGAAACGCGACAGTCGATCTAAGAGGATCGTCGATCACCGCAGCAGGACGCGCTTCCGCAGTGCTCACCACGTCTACGCCGACGGTTGAAGAGCGCGTGCGCGTACTC
>JANOKE010000721.1:0-7380 GCA_031419135.1 Gemmatimonadaceae bacterium | reverse complement strand
GTTTCGGCGCGCAGGTAGTCTTGTTCGGCAAGCGCGAAGAAGCGGTCTTCCCCTTCACTGCCCTCCATTTCGCCGGCGAAACGCGTCAGGCCGCGCGCCACCCGTCCCGGTCCGCCGTTGTACGCAGCGGCCGCAAGGTACAGCGAACCGAACTGACGCTGCAGGATGCCAAGGAATCGGATGGCCGCGTCGGTGGAGCGTACCGGGTCGCGACGCTCATCCATCCACCAATCCACCCGCAACCCGACATCCCGGGCGGTCCCGCTCATGAACTGCCACATCCCTACCGCCGCTGCGCGCGAATATGCATGCGGGTCGTACCCACTCTCGATCAGCGCCAGATAGGTCAGGTCTTCCGGCATGCCGCGCGCACGCAGCTTCGCGCGAATCATCGGCTCATAGCGCGAACCACGCGACAGCCGCGCGGCAAATCGATCCCGGCCGCTGGTGGAGAACAGCTGGACGTAGTGCGCGACACGCGTCTGCGTCTCGTACGACCGTACATCCAGATCCCACACCGGGTCATCGCCGACGCGATTCACAGCGTCCAACAACACCGGAGCCACCGTGTCGCCGAACACGGAGACGAGGGTGCGCGCGAGGTCGTCGCCTGTCGCCACCGGCGGAGCTACAGTTCGAGGCGCTGCGTGGTTGTTTGGTACGCGTACGCTTGGCGCGACACCGACCATGGCCGACGGCGTCGTCGATGGAACCGGCGCTACGGTCGGTGCAGGACGCTGGGTGCGACACGCGGATCCACCCAGCAGCATCGCCAGGAGGTATCGGGAAAGTCGTGGTGGACGGTGCACGGTCAGAAGCTACTGTTGTTCGGCGATCTCCGACACTGCCGCGGGGAATCCGCGTCACATCGGTCGGATCGGGGCGGCCACACCCTGCGTCGACGACGAATCACGACCGTCCACACCGTGTCACGCGGGGCTTACGGCGTCAGGCGTGTGAGCAATGGCGAAGCGATCCGGTTGATCGCGTGCATGGTGGCTCGCGCGGTCGAACCCAGCACGTCGCCCTCCGCGAGCGCGGAGCCCACAATGCGCACCGTCTTGCCGTCGTGGTGCGCGATGACCGCCACCACCACAATACTGGTGTCAAACGCACGAAGCAGTTTGACCCCGATGAGCTCGAGCTTCAGCGCAGCACTCGTGGCCTGCGACACCGCGTCGAGCGTGGCCAATGCGGCCAGTCGAAGGTCGCCGCCGGGGCACGTGGAACCTTCCTGGCGGCCCACGGTGCGCTGTCCCGCGGCCGGCCCATCACACTCCACGATCGCACGCGTGACCGCGCCCCTGGCATGCTCCACACGGCAGTCCACCAAGCGCAAGCGCACGGTCGACTCGAGTTGCTCGATGCTGCAATCGAGCGAAGATAGAGACAATGCGGCCGGCAATACCATGCGGCGTACGGTCTGAGTGGGTGGATGACTGACGCAGTATCCTGAAGGGCTGACGACCCCCACAATCGACACGTCACTCGCCCGCGCACATTATGTGACGTCCGTCACCGTTTCCCGCCGGCGCGCCACTCGCGCGATGTCCGGACGACGACCGCGAACGGTCAGGGCATGGCGCGCAGCACGGTCACGTTGCCAAGCAGTTCCACCTTCGGGTCGGCAATCACCTCGGTCACCTCGCGCATTCCCGCCGCCGGTATGATCACCTGCTGCGACGACACCGGATCGAGGGAAGTCTGCACAATCCGCTCGTGTCCATCGAGATCGCGCAGCAACGCGGTCAGCGTCACCGCGTACGGTGGGAAACGGGTGCCCTGCACGATCTGCATGACCACCGAGGCGGTTGCGGCATTCCAGGTCCACGACACGGTCAGATCGGCCCAGCCGGGGCGATGCAGCCACTGGTCAAAGAACGACTCGAGCGGGCGCCCCGAACGGCGCTCAAGGGCGCGACGCAAGTCGTCGGTGACCGCAGTGCCATGACGGTGCTGCCGTTGATAGTCGCGTAGCGCCCCGAAAAACGCGCTGTCTCCCATTTGCCCCCGCAACATGTGCAACACAAAGCCGCCCTTCTGATAGCTGTTCGCGTTGAGCATCGTGAGTGGCGCCTCGCCACCAAGGGAATCCACGACTGGACGTTGCGCCACGACCGGCGCGGCGATGATCTCGCGGCGCAGGCGCTGCAGTTCCATCCGAAACGCCGAGTCACCGCGCGTTCGCTGCGTGTACACGGCGGCGAGATAGGTCGAGACGCCCTCCGACAGCCAGAGATCGGCCCAGCGTCGCGGCGTGACCGAGTTCCCAAACCACTGATGGGCCGTTTCGTGCGCGATCAGGCCAACGTCAACGGCGTTGTCGCGAAACGCCCGGTCGGAGTAGAAGATCGCCGTGGCGTTCTCCATCCCGCCAAAACGCGTCGCCGATTGCACATGTGACAACCGGGCATACACAAATGGGCCCACCAGCGACGCGAACGTCGACACGATGCGTCCCGCCTCCCGAAAACTGCCTGGCATCTTCGGGGTCTCCGGACCGAAGGTCCATACCGATTGCGGCACACACCGTCCACCCACGGCGGCGCCACACGCGGTGCGACCCAACGACGTCTCGTGGAGATTCGCTGCGCCAACGACCATCAGGTAGGTGGGAATCGGCTGCATCAGGTGAAACCGCGTCGTCGCCCATTTGCTGCCATCGCGATGGGTCACGGCAGTCGTGCCGGCCACGCGCGTCCCGTTGGCTACCACCGCACGGCCACGCGGGGCCGTGACGCGCCAACTCACGGTTGCCTTGTCGCTGGGATGATCAACCGTGGGAATCCAATACCGCGCACGATTGGGCCAGTTGTCGCCGAACGCACTCCAGCCGCGGAGGGAGTCCTCGCGAATGATCAGCCCGTCCGCGGGGGTGCCATGATACTGTACCTCCACGCGAAGTCGCGTGCCGTCTCGCGGACGTAAGGGAATGCGAATGGCCGCGCTGTCGCGCACGACCGCGCGCGTTCGGCCGTTCACCGTGACCGCATCCACCGACAGCGCGATCAGATCGAGACGAAGCGTATCGATGGTGGGCGACCGATCAACGCGCAGCGTTGCCGTGGCGCGAATTACCGTGCCGCGCGCGGGGAGCGTCAACGCAACATCGTAGTGCTGCACGTCAATGCCTGGCTGAAACGGAAAACGGTCGGCGGGTCCGATCGCGCGTTGTGCGTGCATCACGGGCGCCATCACGAGCAGGCTGCCGACGAGCATCACCGGCCACGACCGATGCGTCATGATGCAGCACCCGTCAGCCCGACTTCGAGGGCGAATCGCGTCAACCCGGCCACGTTGTGAATTTCGAGTTTCTTCATGAGACTCTCGCGGTGGGCTTCCACGGTTCGGTGACTGATGCCAAGCTCCGCGGCGATCGCCTTGTTGGTGAGTCCCCGCGCAATACCGTCCAACACGTCGCGTTCTCGCGGAGTGAGCGCGTTCCGCAGCGCCGTGGCCCCGGGTGGCTGTGCCACGGTCAGCGTGGTGAGGCGCTTCACTACGGCCGGACTGAAAAACGTGCCGCCGGCGTGCACCGTACGAATCGCGGCGCGCAGTTCGGCGCCCGCACTGTCTTTCAAGATGTAGCCGTGGGTGCCGATCCGAATGCCCTCCCGGACATACTCCGCCTGATCGTGCATACTCAACAGCAACACCCGCGCCGATGGCAGCAGGTCGCGCAGTCTCGCGGCCGCCGACAATCCGGTTTCTTCCGGCATGGTGATGTCGAGCACCACGACATCGGGGCGATGGACCAGCGCCAGTTCAACCGCCTGGCGGCCGTTCGCGGCCTCTGCCACAACCTCGAACGCGGGTTCCGCATCGAGCACGAGTCGAATGCCCTCGCGAACCAGTGCGTGATCGTCCGCCACCAGAATCCGAATGGTCGTCATACCATCGCTCCCGCCAGGAGTGGCAAACGCAGGGTCACTTCCGCGCCCGACGCCGCATTGCGCAGCGTCAGCGTTCCTCCAACGGCGTGCAAACGCTCCCGCATCCCCGTCAATCCCATGCGCCCGTCGGTCTCGCGCACGCGTCCCTCTCGTGTGAGGGGAAAACCTCGACCGTCGTCGCGCACGATGACGGTAAGCTGATCGTCGGCAACCGCCAACTCCACGTCCACCAAGCGACCGTCGGCGTGTCGCGCCACGTTGGACAAGGCTTCCTGCAGTGCGCGAAAAAGCGCGAGCTCGGCGTCGGGTGCGAGCGACGGCACGACATCGGGAGACGTCAACGTAGCCCGCAGTCCACTCCGTTCCGTGAAGTCGGCAACCAATGAGCGTAGCGCCGGCACCAGCCCCAGGTCGTCCAGCAGCGACGGACGAAGATCGCTGGTCACCTGTCGAATACTGGCGATGCCCTGATCCACCAGCGCCAGCAAGCGATCGAGTCGCGCCGATGCCGTTGGTACCAGCGACGGACGCAGCGACTCAAGCTGCATTTTGACCGCCGAGAACACCTGCGCGGTTTCATCATGCAGTTCACGCGACAGCCGACGTCGTTCGTCCTCGTGTTGTCGCACCATGCGCGCCGACAGCTGCTCCAGTGCCGACGTGCGCGCCGCCAGCTCGCCGTCGAGGTCGAACTGTTCGAGTGCGGCGCCTACCTGTTGACCCAGCGCCAGCAGGAAATCGTCGTCGAGCGCCGTAAACGGATTGCGCACGTCGCCCGCCATCACCAGCGCACCGGTGAGTCGGTTGGCGGCCGAGATCGGCAACGCCGCGATGAACGGAATCGCGTGCGTGGAGGCCACCACTTGTGGGCGACGCGTGAGTCGCATGTGCGCCAATGCGTCCGCCAGCGCCTCGTGCGGCGTGGTATCCTGCCAGTGCGCGCAACTACCCGCGCCCCGCACAAACCGGCCGCGCGACGTGTCGCCGTCAAACAGGAACATCGCACTGCCGCGCACACCGGGCAGCGTGAGCGGACGCGAGAGCAGCAGGTCCATCGGATAGAGTTGCGCATCGTGTCGCTGCAGGTCGCCGGACAGGGCGGACAGGGCGCGCACGCCCCGCCCCAGATCGTCGAGTACCAGCAGCACGAGTCCCGCACCCACCAGCAGTTCGAAGCAGATGTCGAGATAGTATCCCCACGGCGACCACGCCCCCTGCGCGCGCAGAATGGGATAGTCGAGATGATGCAGTCCCCAGGCGAAGAACGCTATCGCCAGCACTTGGGCGCCTGTCGACGAGACGATGCGGTGATGACGCCAGAACACCCACCCGGTCCACACCGTGGCGCCACTGAGAAACAGCACGGCAGGCAATGCCGCCCAGAGAAAATGATCGAGGCGATAGATCGCGATGTACGACCACACGGGCGGAAAAATCGCGTATAACAGATAACGCGGCCGCGTGGGTGGCTGTCGCAGGAACACCATCGCCGCCCACAACAACACCAACGCGGTCCAGCCGGTCGTTACCTGATGCAGGTACAGCCAGACACGTTGGTTGGTGAGCAGAAAGCTCAGGATACACAGCAAGCGCGCAACGTACATGCTCCACGCCACGGCAAACCATCCAAACCACGGCCGCTGATACCGTACGTACAGATGCGCGCACAAGGCCGCGAGGCCCACCGTGATGACGCCCTGCAGCAAAGTGGCGGCGAGTTCGGAAACCAACAGCGCCGGCGGCGGACTTCCAAGCGTCGCCTGCATGATCGTTGGCATCACCGAGGCCAGGCGCGCGTGCATCAATCGGCTTTCGGTCCGACCAGCGGCGACGTGGGCGAGGTCGCGCCGTTGTCGGTGACGTGATAGACCGTGCGAGACGGAAACGCAAAACTCGATCCGTTGCGCTCCACAACACGCATGAATTCCAGCAGCAGTTGATGTCGGATCATGAGGAAGTCACCCCAATCGTGCGTTTGAAACCATGCGAGGACCTTGATCCGGATGGCGGAATCGGTAAAGGCCACCACATGAACCCGCACCGCATCGGGCCAGATCAGTTCCTGCGCGCGCAGCAAAGCCTCAAGGTCATCCCGGATATGATCAATGACTGTCGGCGACGTGCCGTAGGTGAGATCGATGTCTGTCCGCAGCAGCATCCGGTCGCGTTCGCCGAAGGTCTCGATCCGTTCGTCGGCCAGGCGTCCATTGGGGATGCGCACCACGGTACGATCGTTGGTGCGAAAACTGGTGGATCGCAGACCGATGCGCTCGATGGTGCCCTCGGTGGTGCCGGCCTGCACCCAGTCGCCCACGCGGAATGCCCGATCGGCGGCGAGTGACACCGAACCAAACAGATGTTCCACGGTTTTCTGCGCAGCGAGCGCCACCGCGATACCGCCGATGCCCAGTCCCGCGAGCAGCGTACCCACCGGATAGCCGAACTGGGCGAGCGCCACGAGCAGCGCAACAATCGCCAACGTGATGCGCAGGAAGTTCCCGAGGAGTGGCACGAGGGTGCGGGCTTGGGCGCCGTGTCCGGTCTCCCACGCCGCGTTCTCCATGCGATGCTGCGCCAGTTTGATGACCCGCAACACACCCCAGAACAATGACAACAGCACCAGGCCGCGCGAGGTATCGGCCACCAACTCGGAGAGCCGCGCATTGAGCTCCAGCACGCCAAGCAGCGGCCGCGCGGCCAGCGCGCTGATCCACAATCGGAATGGTCCGCGCAAATGTTCAACCAGCAAATCGTCCCAGTCGGAGGTTGTTTGCGCAGCAACGCGTGTGAGCAACCGGCGCAGCGTACCGCCTACCAACCACGACAGCAGCAGCAGGGCCGGCAGCGCGAGCGCCAGGCCGATCCACTGCCAGTAAAACACATGCCACGGGCCTTCGCGCATGAGCGTTTCCGGCAGCCGGTCTCGCAGCCATGGGGCCCCAAGGTTTTCGTACCAGACGTTCACGGCGGAGACGGTGGCGAGAGAAAATACCCACCGGGTTCTCCCATCACCCGTGGTGCGCACCAGTCGAACCGGATCTTCGCGGCCGCCGGGGCCCGCGATCAGACCAATGCGATCACCGAGCACGTCGCCATCGGTGGTATCGCCGGTCGCGAGCGGCGAGATACTGGCTGGATCGAGAGCCAGCCGCTGATCGAGTACCACTTTGAGCCGTCGGGCCAGTATCAACGCCTGGTCGCGGTTGGCCGTCGAAACGGCCAGGTATGCCGCCGCATCGACCCAGCTCTGTGCCTTGGCCAGACGCTGGAACTCCAACAATGACGCCCGCGGCGACGCCGGCGAGACCACAGTTGACGCGGTAACGCCAACAACCTGCGGCGACGATTTTCCGAATAACTGGGCGGTGGCCGTGCACGGCACGGCGAGGGCGGCCAGCACGACCAACACGGGTCGCGCGCCAACCAGAAATGGAATGCGGAATCGCATGCCGAAAGTTAACAGTGCCCCGGCTGGGACTCGAACCCA
>JANOKE010000720.1:0-2845 GCA_031419135.1 Gemmatimonadaceae bacterium | reverse complement strand
GATCGGGCCGAGCGGACGAATTACGGGGCGGCTTACCGCCGACACTGTCGATATTCACGGCGATGGTCCTGCGGAAGTCACGGCATGGCAGTCGCTGACGGTACGGGCGACGGGGCGGCTCAACGGAACCATCCACTACGCGCGTCTTGAGGTCGAGCCAGGGGGTATGGTGGACGGCGAGCTGATTCCGCTCGCCGACAGTCCGTCCGAATCTTCCGTATCGTCAGTGCATTCGCCCACCGCGGCCGCACGCGTGCCATGAGCGGGATGGTCACGCTCATCCATCGGGTCCGCGCCATCAGTGCGCTACGCGCTCTCTGGCGTGGTCTCACGGCACCGCTGTCGGCGTTTCGCGATATCCGCATCATCGTGGAGCGGAACGGTCATCTGCATCATTTCTACATCACGGCGGCAGTGCAGCGCGCCGTACAGCGCGTTGGCATCGGCACGGTTGCCTTGGCCTGCGGTCTGATTGGGTGGTCGGGCGTGATGCGTGTTCAGGCGAATCGTGTATTGCGTGACAACGAGGTGCTGTATGCCGAATTGCTCGGCGCAGCCCAAGCCGAAGGATCGATGACGACGGAGGAATTGCGAACACTTTCCACGGGCGATCTCGCGGCACTGGTGCGCGAACGCGCGGGCGTGTTGCGAGGACAGGTGAACGTGGCCGTCGATCTGCTCGCTGCCTCGAATGGAAACGTTGTCGAGTCCATCGAACGTGTCGGCGTGCCGCTATCCTCGACACCCGGAACGCCTGCCGAAGGGAGCGGGGGCGAGGATGTCGCGGGAATGCTTGCTCTCGGCGCAACCGGTCGCATCAGCGACGAATTGGCGCGCTCTCGCCGGATTGCGACCACGGTGCGAGCACTTCCCGACAGACTTCCGCTCGAAAACCACCGTACCACGTCGGATTTTGGACTCCGACGACACCCGATCACGTTCACGCGCACCTTGCATCCCGGGCTTGATCTGGTGAGTGACGAAGATCAGTCGGTGCATGCGGTGCGTGCCGGTCGGGTGATCTTTGCCGGTCGCAGCGGCGGCTACGGCAAAACGGTCGTCATTGCGCACGAAAGTGGTGTGGAAACCCGCTACGCGCACCTGCGGCAGTTTTCCGTCGCCCGCGGTGATTCCGTGAGTGAGTGGCAGTCTATTGGCGAGGTCGGTTCGTCCGGACTGTCAACTGGTCCGCATCTGCATTACGAAATCCGACTGCTCGGGCGTGCGCTTGATCCGCAGCGCATCCTCGAACTGCACGCGCATGTTCGATAAGTGGCTCGGGGGGACGTCAAACGGGAAGGGATCCGGCGCAACCCGTTCCTTATCGTACGGCAGCGTTCCGGATGGCGCGCACCTCAAACCGACGATCATCAGTGAAGGGGTCGTGGTGGACGGAGACTTGAAAACCGATCAGGGAATTCTTCACCTTGATGGTTGTATCCGCGGCGCGGTGCGGGTCACGTCACTGACGGTCGGCCCAACCGGAGTGCTCGATGGCTCCGTTGAAGCGACGAGTGTCACCGTCAGGGGTGTGGTACTTGGCGACGTGGTGTGCGACGACCTGGTACTCGACGCCACGGCGCGTGTGTCCGGCAACGTGCGCTACGGTTCGCTGACCATACGCGGTGGCGCGATTATCGACGGCACGCTCAACCGCGCCACAGCGCCGGCGCCGATCGAAGCGGTTTAGGCCGGCGCGACTGATGTCCCACGGTACGAGCGCGCGTATCGAGTGCGGCGTGCCTGGCTACTCCAGACTCGGCTCCCACGCTTCTGCCTCGCGCGGCCGAAGGTGTGGATCACGCGACAGCATCCGTACGCACGTGTTCCAACGGAGAATCACTTCGTCGTTCCCCGGCGCGCGCACGTTTTCGGCTTTGGCATACCACGCCAGCGCCTTCTCGATCCAGTCGTACGCCATCTCGGCCGCCCGCGGTGTCGCGCGTTGCAGCACCGCCTTGGCCCACCGTTCGCAGATGACGCCGTTGTAGTAGGCATGCCGGTAGGGGTCTGTCAGTCGCGCCACTGCCGTGCCGGCACGTGCCCGGTCCTCGCCGTGCCCGGCCGCGAACTGGTCGGTAATGGCGAGCACGTGCATCACCAGCGCTTCGACGTTTCCGGGTTCCACATCCAGCACATCGAGACAGATGCTTTCGGCCGCCACGGAATCGTTGAGCAGGCGATACCGATGCGCCTTCAGCAGCGCGGCAGCAACCCCTTCGCGACTGATCGGCTTGATGGTGGGGGGTGTCCATGTCATGTCTTCTTCCCTCGCAGCCGTCGCACCAATTTCACGAACGGGTCGTAGAACTCGTCCACAACGCGCTCCTTGAGCGGGATGATGGCGTTATCCGTGATGGTGATGTGTTCGGGGCACACCGCCGTGCAGCACTTGGTGATGTTGCAGTACCCGATGGCGTGTTCGTCCTTGAGATCACGCAGGCGATCTTCGGTGTCCAGTGGATGCATCTCCAGCGCCGCTACATACACGAGGTGCCGAGGGCCAATGAACTCGTCATGCTTCTGGTGATCGCGCAGCACATGACAGACATCCTGGCACAGGAAGCACTCGATGCATTTCCGGAACTCCTGCACGCGGTCTACATCCTCTTGCTTCATGCGCCAGGTGCCATCGGGCGCATCCGGCGCCCGCGGAGTGAACTTCTTGATTTTCTTCTTCACCTCAAAGTTCCACGACACGTCGGTCACCAGGTCCCGCACGTGCGGAAAGGCGCGCATTGGCTCGACGGTTACGGGCGCACCCGCCGGCAACTCGTCCATGCGCGTCATGCACATGAGCTTGGGCATCCCGTTGATTTCCGCCGAGCACGAACCGCATTTGCCG
>JANOKE010000719.1:0-1572 GCA_031419135.1 Gemmatimonadaceae bacterium | reverse complement strand
CCGCATCAAGTATTTGGGCAATGCAGCAGCGCCGGTGTTGCTCGCCGGTGGCGTGGTGTTGCTCGTGTGGGGCATCCGCCATGGCGGCGGACTCGAAAACGTCCTGCAGCAATCACAACAGTTGCAAGGTGGGAACGTTGGCGTGTCATTCTGGAAATTGTTTCCGGCGGCGCTCACCGCGAACGTGGGATACTGGGCAACCCTGAGCCTCAACATCCCCGATTTCACCCGGTACGCAAAGAGCCAGCGTTCGCAGATGCTGGGTCAGGCGCTGGGACTGCCCACCACCATGACGGCGTTTGCGTTCATCGGCGTGGCCGTGACCAGCGCCACCATCGTGATTTTCGGCGAGGCCATCTGGGATCCCGTCGCACTCATCACGCGCATCGGCGGTACGAGCGTGATCATCGCGGCAACGATCGTGGTGATGGTGGCGCAGCTGACCACCAACATGGCGGCCAACGTGGTGTCTCCGTCCAACGATTTCTCGAATCTCGCACCGCGCAAGATCAGCTACATCACGGGCGGTATCATCACCGCCGTATTGGGCGTGGCGATGATGCCCTGGAAGCTCTACTCCGATGCGTCGGCCTACATCTTCACCTGGCTGTTGGGTTATTCCAGCTTGATGGGCGCGCTGGGAGGAATTCTCATTGCGGACTACTGGGTGTTGCGCAAACAGCAGTTGCAGATCAACGACTTGTTTCGCGAGAATGGCGCGTACACTTATGAGAATGGCATCAACAGGCGGGCCGTTGCCGCGCTCGTGCTGGCCGTGTTGCCGGTGGTACCTGGTTTCGTGCGCGCTGCCACGACGCCCGGCGGTCAGGTGGCCAACGCTGGAGTTTTCGATGTCCTGTATTCGTACGCCTGGTTCGTGACGTTCTCCCTCAGCTTCGTGCTGTACCTCGTGCTTATGCGCAAGCGCCGTGCTGCGCCCTGAGTGACCCGACCTGTCATTCCTCTTTCACCAGAGACATGCCCCGCATCGTAAAGATCGGCCTCATCCAGACATCCCACGCCTGCGCCACAACGGAGTCGCTGCTCACCATTCGCGAGGCCAACGTCGCCAAGCACCTTCACTTGATCGAGCGCGCGGGACAGGAAGGGGTGCAGATGCTCTGCATGCAGGAGATATTCACCGGCCCATATTTCTGCGCGGAACAGAGTGCGCGCTGGTTTGACTCCGTCGAGCGGATTCCTGATGGCCCAACGACTCGGCTGATGCAGGAGCTGGCCAAGACGCACCGCATGGTGATGGTCGTGCCGCTGTATGAGGAAGACACCACTGGCGTGTACTACAACACCGCGGCCGTCATTGACGCCGATGGTCGTTACCTCGGCAAGTACCGCAAAAACCACATCCCCCATTGTGCACCGGGATTCTGGGAGAAGTTCTATTTCAAGCCGGGGAATCTCGGGTATCCGGTGTTCGAAACGATGTACGGCACCGTGGGCGTGTACATCTGTTACGATCGCCATTTCCCCGAGGGAGCGCGTGCGCTTGGCCTGGGAGGAGCGGAGATCGTGTTCAATCCGTCGGCCACGGTGGCCGGGCTGTCCGAATACCTT
>JANOKE010000718.1:0-1329 GCA_031419135.1 Gemmatimonadaceae bacterium | reverse complement strand
CCCGACGACCAGAGGAATGCCACCATCGCGACGCTGAGGTTGGCCAGCGCCCATCCGATCACGGCGCCGCTGCCGAGTTGGGAGAGATCAAGCAGCACGGCAATGCCGGTGAGTGCAAACATCATCAGCATGATCGCGAGCGGCGGCGCGGGCAGTCGACCTGTGTTCCATCCCCATGCGGCCGCGCCGGAATACAGCAGACTTACCGCCAGCAGTACGGTGATGATGCGGGTGATGCGGGCGAGACCGAACGGGCGTCCGTCGGATTCGTCAGAGTGCCGTGCCCAGGCCATGGTGATCGCCGGGGCGGTCATGCGGCGATCCGCGTGAACGACTGCACCATCGCGAACACGCGATCCCAGGCGGCGAATACGGCCTCGGGTGCGAAGCGTTCCACCGCGCGCTGCGCCCGCTGGCCTACGCGCGAACGCAGGGTGCTGTCGCTCATGAGCGTGGCGAGTGCGTCGGCGAGGCCCACTACATCGTCAACTGGAACGAGACATCCGCTCCCGTGGTCGGCCAACATGTCAGCGGGGCCCGAGTTGCAACGGCTGGCGACGCAGGCGCATCCTTGCGACATCGCTTCCAGCAGCGCGTTCGGGAATCCCTCATACCGTGACGGCAGTGCGAAGATGGCCGATGATGCCAGCGCGCCGGCCGGATCCAGGGTGGTTCCCGGCATGGTAACACGCTCGCCAAGGTCGAGCGCGTGAACCAGCGCCTGCAGCGACTGCCGCTCCGGTCCCTCCCCGAATATGGTCACGCGCCACGTCGGGAAATCGCCCGCCACGCGCGCGAAGGCCCGGATCAGCAGATCGAAGCCCTTTTGCGACGTGAGACGGCCCAGCGCCACAATCTGCGTGTCGCGTGTTCCGGCCGGCGTGGTGGGCGTCGTGATCGGACGCAGCGCATTCGGAATGACGGCCACTCGCGTCGGCAACACGATGTCGTCCGCCCAAGGTCGCACGGCCTCGGTCTGCACCACCAACGCCGACGCGGCAGGATACGTGAGTCTGCGAAGGAGATTCCAGGCGCGTCCGATGTTGTGATGGCGCGGATCATTCCGTTCCGATACGATGATCGGCGTGTCCATTCCGCGCGCCGCCAGCAACGTGAGCACATTGGTGCGATCGGTGAAACTCACGATCACGTCGGGACGCGTGCGGCGCAGGGCCGCGCCCAGCGTTCGGGCGCGACGCATGTTTGCACGCATGGCGTCCGGGATGCTCCGGCTTCGTGATGCGATGTCCAACGCGCAACGCTCCACCCCAGCGGGTACCGCGTAGAAATCCTGACGTCCGTCGTCGAGTGTCAACAGGGTGACGTCGT
>JANOKE010000717.1:0-2239 GCA_031419135.1 Gemmatimonadaceae bacterium | reverse complement strand
TCGCGCGAGCGGGGCAATCGCGGCGCCTGTCGACGTGGCAGGCGCACGTGGTGAGAGCGTAAACCGGGCGTACGACCAGTTGCGTGAACTCATCGTGCACGGTCGGCTTGCGCCGGGCAGTCGCATCATCGAGAGCGATATCGCTGATCGACTGGGACTGAGTCGCACTCCCATACGCAGCGCGTTGCACCGCTTGCAGCAAGAAGGCTACGTCGCCGGCGCGGAGCGGACGAAGGAGCGTCGTCTCGCGGTGGCGCCGCTTACCCAGAACGACGCGATGGAACTATTCCAGATCGTCGGCCAACTCGAGGGCCTCGCGGCGCGCGCCGCCGCCGAGCGTCCCGCTGAGGCGCGAGTGGAGATCGTGACCCGATTGCGCGCGCTCAACGCCGAACTGGCCTCGGCCGGTCGGGCAACGCCGCCAAATCCACCGCGACTGTTTGATCTCGACACCGCGTTTCATCGCGCGTACGTGGAATCAGGCGCAGGGCCTCGGCTGCTGGCCCTTCACGATGCCATCAAGCCGCAGGCTGAGCGCTATGCGCGCCTCTATGTGAACAGCCTGACCGACGAGATCTCGACGTCGGTGGCTGAACACGAGGTGATCAATCGTTGCATCGAAGCGGGTGAGCCCGACAGCTCGCAGCAGGCGGTGGAGCGCAACTGGCGCAACGCCGCGCGGCGCCTGTCCGGCGTTATCGGGACGCACGGCGAACGCGGGAGCTGGTGATCGTGACGTTCACTTCTGCAATCAACGCCCTGTCCATGTCCCGATACGCGCAATGCTGCGCGCTCATGTGGGGTGCTGCGGCCCTCACCGCCACCGCGGTGCGTGCCCAATCCGCTGTGGTTGCCCAGTTCGATGCGTTGGTGGCCAAGTCCGTGAAGGACTGGAACGCGGCGGGACTTGCGATTGCCGTGGTGCGCAATGACACGCTGCTCATGGCCAAGGGGTTTGGCCTTCGCGAGCTGGGCAAACCGGAGCCGATCGACGCCGACACGCGTTTCGCCATCGGCTCGACTACCAAGGCGATGACCGCGCTCGCGCTCGGCATGCTGGTCGACGAGGGCAAGGTGCGATGGGATGCACCGGTCATCGAATACTTGCCCGCCTTCCGGCTTTCCGACCCATACGTCACACGCGAGCTGACCGTGCGTGATATTCTCACGCATCGCAGCGGGCTCGGCAACGCTGACCTGCTGTGGGCGGGGGCCGACTACAGCGCGGAAGAAATCTTCAAGCGCACGGCCACGTTGCCACTCGCGTACTCGTTCCGTTCCGGGTTCGTCTACCAGAACATCATGTATGCGCTTGCGGGTGACATCGTCCGGGCAGTGTCGGGCATGAGCTGGGACGCATTCCTCGAGACCCGGATCCTCGGGCCTCTCGGGATGAAGAACACCGTCACGCGGCTCGCTGGCATCGAGGGGCAACCAAACGTCGCCAGTCCGCACGGTGAGACCGGCGACAGCCTGCGCGTGATCCGGAATCGCGCGGTCGATCCGGTTGCACCAGCGGGGTCGGTATGGTCCAGCGTGAACGACATGTCGCGATGGATGCGATTCGTGCTCGACAGCGGGCGTGTGAACGGCAAGCGGCTGATAAGTGATACGACGTTCAGGCACTGGCTGTCACCGCAGACGGTGGCCGATCCGAACACGTATCCCGCACTCGCGCTCTCCAGGCCGCACTTCTTCCTCTATTCGCTCGGCTGGTTCCTGCAGGACTACAACGGACAGGCCGTAGTGATGCACACAGGCAGCATTGACGGCATGAGCGCGCTCATCGGACTCATCCCTGACAAGAAGCTCGGAGTGTACGTGCTGGCCAACACGGACCATGTCGAGCTCCGCCATGCACTCATGTATGAAGTGTTCGATCGTTTTGGCGGCGCCGCGGGAGCGAAGAAGCGGGACTGGAGCGCCGAGCTCCTCACCATGTTTCGCACCCAACGCACGAGGGCGCTTGAGGCCCAGACGCAGGCCCTCGCGCGTCGCGTGACAGGCACGAAGCCGAGCCTCTTGGTGCCGCAGTACGCGGGCACGTACCGTCATCCGACGTATGGTGACGTTGTCATCACGGCAAGCGGTGAAACGCTGCATGCCCGCTTCGGGCGGGCATACGAGGGCGACCTCACGCACTGGCAATTCGAAACGTTCCGGGCGCGATGGGTCGATCGCCAGAACAGCGAGGGCAGCATCACCTTCAGGCCAGACGGCACCGGCCGCATTGCGTCGC
>JANOKE010000716.1:0-2149 GCA_031419135.1 Gemmatimonadaceae bacterium | reverse complement strand
CATCACGACCGCCACGCAGCAGGCGCACTTTGTCAAGCCGACCGCGCTCGGTCGGACCGCCGGCGAGAGACACGGCTTGCGCAATACTGGTTTCGGGCGACAGTGAATACAGGTTGGGGTTTCGTACTTCTCCACCAACGGACACCCGGAAAAGCGGCTCGATGGACACTTGAGGCATAGCTTCGAGACGCCGCAGGTACTCTTCAATGCGGTGATGTGCGGCAGAGACCGTGAGGCCCGCAAGCTTGATCTCCTGGTACAGCGGGTGCTTGAGCGTGCTGTCGGCGGCGACCAGGAAATCGCCGCTCAGCTCCGGCTTTCGCCAAACGGTCACGCGAACCAGATCCCCGGGCCGCAGGACAAGAAGCCCGGCCGAGGTCGCGGCCGTCGGCACACTCCCTTGCGCGCGCAGGGACGCGTTGGCGCCAAGAACCGCCACCGCGAACAAAAGCCCATATCGTCGGACGGAGGCGACTGGGAGCGGCAGCGAAGGAAACAGGTTGAACTCGGCGTTTGGGTCGGCGTCTGGCGCTTGCGGGCGCCCGTACGAGAATATAGAGCAACATCCAAGCCCAGCCGTGACGCATCACACGTCGCTGCATTTGCGGGGAATAGACGCAATTCAGGATGTCAGCGTGATGATGTAAGACGCTGTGTGAGTTACAGTTATGAGAATATCGCTTGGGCTCCTCCGAGATGCTGTTTGTGGGCAGGCCCGTCATGTCACGGCGTGACGTCAGAGGTCAGATTGTTGGATTAACGCAACACTTGACACAGCCTGTGTCGGTAATCCAACAGTTCCCGGCAATTGATGCGAAGCAGCGATTCTTGATCCACCCGGAGCGGAGATGAATACCAGTGACGGCCTTCCTACGATTCCTCGAGGCCCTGTGCATTCTCACGGTTGCACACGTCCTCGTTCGATTCGCACATTTCTCGCGACTGCAGCGGCTGCTTTCCGTCGTGCCGGCCATGCGGGCGGTGTCGGGTCCGCAGCGTGAACGGGTTATCGAGGAAACGTGCACCGCGGTCCGGCGAGCTCGGCGATACTACGTCACCGACGTGAAGTGTCTTCCAAGTGCTGCCACCTGTACGTGTATTCTCCGACTCCGTGGGCTACCGGCCCAGTTGACAATCGGTGTCAGGAGCCCGCCGTTTGAGGCGCACGCGTGGACGGTGCTTGACGGCGCCGTCATCAACGATGATGAGGCTGTGACGAGCACCTACTCGGTGATTACGCGGGTGTAGGCATCGGTTGCGGCGGTTCGATCGACTGACCGAGAATTCCCTGAGCCATGCAGAGGTCGCGGAAGCGACTGGAATTCCCGGCAAGGAGTGCATCCCATGTGCCGCTGCCGATGACGCGACCTTGGTCGAGGACGTGAATCACGTCCGCATCGCGGATGGTCGAAAGGCGGTGCGTGATAATGAGGATGGTGGTGTGCCCGTGCAATTCAGCGATAGCCCGCAAGATCCGCCTCTCGTTCTCTGAATCGAGCGCGCTCGTGGCTTCATCGAGAATCAAAAGCGCAGGCCGTCGCAACAGCGCGCGCGCCAGCGCCAACCGTTGGCGCTCACCACCCGAAAGAAGCACACCACGATCACCAATAACAGTATCGAGTCCCTGAGGCAGACGATTCACAAAATCCTCTGCCGCAGCCTGCTGCAGCGAGGCTCGCAATTCGGATTCGGAGCTGGACGGCTGGGCCCAGAGGAGGTTCGCGCGCACCGTATCATGGAGCAAAAACGTGTCCTGCGGCACGTAGCCAATCTGTGTTCGCCAGGCGTGCGCGAGCTCCGGAATAAGCGGTACGTCATCGATCAGGATGGTCCCGCGCTCCGGCGTGATCAGACCCAGCATGAGATCGGCAATGGTGCTCTTCCCGGCGCCCGACGAACCCACGATGGCGGTCGTTTGGCGAGCGGCGACGTCGATGTTGATGTCATCGAGTGTGCGGGCGTCACGTTCGGTTAAGTAACGGAACCGAATGTCGCGCAGTCGCACGGCTTCACGCAATTCGGGCGCGGGCGCATTCGACCCCTGCGGCTCCGCCTCGGCCTCGCAGGTTGCGATCATGCGCATGATGTTGCCGTACGACGGGAGGGCCGCGGCGAAAAACTGATAGCCGCTCAGCGCCGACGAGAATCG
>JANOKE010000715.1:0-7684 GCA_031419135.1 Gemmatimonadaceae bacterium | reverse complement strand
GCTGTTCGCCGGCAGCGAAACGCAGGTATGGTTCTCGCTGAACGACGGCGACAACTGCATTCGCTGCGCATGAATATGCCGGCCACGTCGGTGCGTGATGTGATCGTGAAAGACGACGATCTGGCCATCGGCACACACGGCCGGGGATTCTGGATTCTCGACAACATCACCGCGCTGCGTCAGTGGAGCGAGAAGTCGGCAAATGAGGCAGTCACGCTGTTCAAGCCGGCGATGGCGACGCGCGTGCGATACTCGATGTACACCGACACGCCGGTGCCGCCGGACGAACCGTACGCCGAAAATCCGCCCGATGGCGCGATCATCGATTACTACCTGAAGAACGACGTGAGCGGCCCTGTGGCGCTGGAGATTCTCGATGCAAGCGGCCGGGTGATACGCACGTATTCCAGCACCGACAAGGCCGAACCCGTGAAGGATGTCGGCAACTGGCCGTCATATTGGTTCCGGCCACCGCAGGTGCTTTCAAACAAAGCCGGATTGCAGCGCTACACGTGGGATCTGCACTTCACGCCACCGGGTGAGAACTGCTCACTGCCCATCTCGGCCACACCCTTCAACACCAAGTGCGAACCCGAAGGACCGTGGGCGCACCCCGGCACGTACACCGCACGATTGACCGCCAACGGCGCGAGTCAATCGCAATCGTTCACGGTTCGCATGGATCCACGCGTCAAGACACCGGCTGTGGCGTTGCGTCAGCAGTACACGTTGTCGGTTGCGTTGTACGATGCCGCACTGCAGGCACCGGTCATGGCCAGGCAAGCCCGTTCGCTGCGCACGCAGTTGCTCGACCGCAAAATCAAAGTGACTGGAGATCTGGCGAACGCGGTGGACGCGCTTGCCCAGCGTCTCGAAGCACTCGCTGGACCAGAAGCAGCAGGCGGCGGGCGTGGTGGCTTTGGCGGCGGTGGCGGACGAGGTGGTGGCGGTGGTCCTCCCACGCCAGAATCGTTCACCAGTGTGGCCGGTCAGTTTCTGCCCGTGATGAATGTGTTGCAGGGCGCCGATGAAACGCCAACCTCTCAGGTCGTCGCGACGGCTAACGCGCGTCTCAGAGCGCTCGCGACCCTGCGGGCGCAGTGGAATGCCATCGCGAAGTCTGACGTGCCCGCATTGAATGTCAGGCTCAAGGCGGTCGGCTCGGAACCGCTCAAGGTGGCGCTGCTCAAGCGCTCGAAGCTGAACAACCTTGTGATCGACGATGAGGATCGGGTGGTCGCAGGTCCGCCTCAGTAACTCACCCGTGGTCGAATCACTCACTTTCGCCCGCAGTCACCGTAATCTTCGTCGTCAACAACCACTATTTCAGCATGCGCACCCTCGGCTCGCACTGTGAACAACGCGCCATAGTCACCGCATGCGCCGATTGAGTACACGTCAACTCGCAACGATAGTTCGTCTCCTTCGCGGACATATTCGTTGACGTAGATCAATCCGCATTTTTGTGTTACTTCGTGAAAACGACTGGACGGAAGCGTCGGTCGTGTACATGCGCGGCGATGACGTCTGGTCGCTGCTGGAGTACGGCGAAGGGCAGATTGGATTGATCCGCCAGAAAGTCGGCGACGCGAGATAGTTGGACGACGATGACATCCAACGGGGGCGCGTCAGTCCTGACGCCAGGCGTCACCGTGTGCGTAGCCGTTTCGAGCCTTGACATGCGATCGGGAGGCTACGACATTGTAGCCACACCTTCGGAGGCAATGTTGTCCGACACTCGCGACGTTCCGCCCCTGACATACCGCGAACTCCGGAACACCCCTGGGCTCGTGGCTGAGCGCCTCGTTGAGGGCCGGCCGATTCCGCTGTTGCTGGACGGCGAGATTCGCGGCGTAATCTTCCCAACGTCCGCCGAAGAGTTGGGAGCGCTGCAGCAACTCTGGGCGCGTCAGCGGCTCTGGGCGACTGCGCGCGCAATGCAAGTCGACTCGGCGCG
Organism: Gemmatimonadaceae bacterium; assembly: GCA_031419135.1. Classification (GTDB taxonomy): domain Bacteria; phylum Gemmatimonadota; class Gemmatimonadetes; order Gemmatimonadales; family Gemmatimonadaceae; genus Gemmatimonas. The sequence goes on along the minus strand of JANOKE010000715.1, from coordinate 5,727 downwards.
ACGGGGCACCGATTCGATGACTATGGATGACATCGACGATGTTGTCGCCGAAGTACGTGCGAGCGAGGTGCGACGAGAGACGCCGTCCGGCGAACCGATCGTCGGACCGCTCGGCGAAACTCCTCCGCGTCGGACGGGCACGCGACCGCGCGCGCAGCGCTAAGGGCTCGCGCGCGTGCGTGTCGTGCTCGACACCAATGTGTTGGTCTCTGCGTTGCTCTCGGCGCGTGGCACTTGTGCCGAGGTGGTGGAGTTGATTCGTGACGGCGCGATCACGGTTGTACTCTGCTCGCGCATCGTCGACGAGTACGCTGACGTGCTTGCACGACCGGAGTTCGGATTCCCGGACGCGTTGCTGCAACGGGTGCTGCGAGTCGTGGTAGATAGTGCCGAGATGAATCCGGTCACTCAGATGGGGCCGGCGCTTCCGGATCCCGGAGATCAAGTGTTCGTCGATCTTGCCTGGAGTGCCGATGTCGATGCGATTGTCACCGGCAACCGCCGCCACTTCGAGCCGGTGGCCGGGCGAGAGCGACCGGAGGTGCTGTCGCCGCGACAACTGCTGGATCGGATTCGATCGACCTGACGTCGATTGCCACGGCCTCATTTGCCGGTCAGCGTTTGAATGCAACGGCCCCAGTGCCAAGTATCCAAGTGCTTAGGTCGCCGCAGGTGCCGGAGCCAATGCCCTGAATGCGCAGGCGCGTTGCCGAAACGAGTTGCAGCAGCACACGTTCATTGGCCGACACCGCGTAGCCTTCGGTCTCGCCAATTGTCGTGACGAATCGGAAGGCGAGATTCACCCGTCCGGTAGCGGTGAGCGTGCATGTGTATGTGCGAGACGGGAGTGACGAGATCGACGTGCCGACGGAAAACACGCCGAGGCCTGGGTTGAAATTGTCGTGCACTGTCGCCGAACGCACCAACGCTATCGGACAGTCGTGGCGCGTTCACGCAGGAGATGGTGATGCGGCGCGGCGTGAACGTCGCGTGGTGGTCGAGCGACAGCCTCTCGAGCGCGCGCAGCGACACGCGCGCGCCGTCGAATCGGAGAGTGAATTCCGCCGAGGGGGCGCATACCGCGAGGCCATCCGCCATGGAAGCATTGGCCGGAACCTGCGCCTGCTCGAGAGTCAGCCCGTGCTGGCGCCCCGTTCGCCTTCGGGTGATCGTTCAGGCTGGTCGCGATACCGTTTCTGCTCTCTCAAAGTCCCTGCTCATGCGTCCTCTTGTCATCGTTTCCGTCGCGCTGCTCGCCCTGAGCACCACACCAGTTGTCGCGCAACAATCGACGCCGCCCGCCACGAGGCGTCCTGCCGTCGCGCCAGCAAAGCCGACGTCCGCAAAACCGGCAGACACCACGCACGCTGACGGCAGCGACACTACCACCGCAAGCGGAATCGGTGGTGCGCTGAGCGCGCTGCTCAAACCACGACTCATCGGCCCCGCCGTCACCGGTGGTCGCATCTCGAGTATCGCCGTGCATCCAGTCAATCCGGGCATCATGTACGTGGGCGTTGCCTCCGGCGGCGTGTTCAAGACCGACAACGGCGGCGCGAGCTGGACTCCGATTTTCGACAAGCAGTCGTCGTATTCCATTGGCACCGTGGTTCTCGATCAGCGCCAGCCCAACACCGTCTGGGTGGGCACCGGCGAGAACAACTCGCAGCGAAGCGTCGCCTATGGCGACGGCGTGTATCGCTCCGACGACGCAGGCAAGAACTGGAAGCGCATGGGACTCGAGAAGTCCGAGCACATTGCGCGTATTCTTATCGATCCCCGCAACAGCGATGTGGTGTATGTCGCCGCGCAGGGGCCGCTCTGGGCTGACGGCGGTGACCGTGGACTGTATAAGACCAGCGATGGCGGCAAAACGTGGACGTCGCTCATCACCGTGACTGAACGCACCGGTGTCACCGATGTCGTCATGGACCCGCGCAACCCAGACATTCTCATTGCCGCTACGTGGCAGCGTCGACGTCATTTCTACACGCTGATCAACGGTGGTCCGGAAAGCGCACTCTATCGCTCCACCGATGCCGGCAAGAGCTGGACGAAGATCACCACCGGATTGCCAACGGGCGCGCTGGGTCGTATCGGTCTCGCCATGTCACCGAAAGATCCCGACGTGGTGTACGCCACGGTCGAAAGCACACCAGCTGACGGCGGCATGTTCCGCTCGCTCGACAACGGCATCACGTGGGAAAAGCGCTCACCGTACTCGGCGCAGCCGATGTACTACGCCACCATCTTCGCCGACCCGTTCAACGTGCAGCGGCTGTACGCGATGGACGTGCAGAACCAGGTCAGCGACGACGGTGGCGCCACCTGGCGAAACCTTGGCGAGCGCGCGAAACACGTGGACAACCACTACCTGTGGGTGGACCCGCGTTTCCCCGATCATTACGTGAACGGCAATGACGGCGGCCTGTATCAGACGTGGGACGGCGGCAAAAACTGGATCTTCTTTGGCAACCTGCCCATCACGCAATTCTATGATGTGGATGTGAGCACCAACGCCCCGTTCTACATGGTGTGCGGAGGCACGCAGGATAACGCGTCGCTCTGTGGACCGGCTGCCAACCGCAGCAACAACGGCATCCTCAACACCGACTGGTTCGTCACCACCGGTGGTGATGGGTTTGTCTCTCGTGTCGATCCGGAAGATCCCTTTACCGTTTATGCGGAAAGCCAGGGCGGCGGCATGGTACGCCATGATGTGCGCACCGGCGAAACCATCGGCATCCAGCCGGCGGTAGGTCGCGGTGAAGCGCCCAGTCGCTTCAATTGGGATACGCCCATCATCATTTCACCCTTCTCACATACGCGACTGTATACGGCGTCGCAGCGACTCTATCGCAGCGACGATCGCGGCAACAGCTGGAAGCCCATCAGCGGCGACCTCACGCGACAGGTCGATCGCAACGCCATGCCCGTGATGGGCAAAGTGTGGGGGCCTGATGCCGTCGCGAAGAACCAGTCCACCGCGTTCTACAGCAACATCAGCCAGATCGCCGAATCGCAGAAACAGGAAGGGTTGCTGTTCATCGGAACCGATGACGGCCTCATTCAGGTCACCGAAGACGGTGGCGCCGGCTGGCGCAAGAGCGACTCGGTGCCCGGCGTGCCCTCCAACGCGTACGTGCAACGCCTGATCACGTCGCGACATGATGGCAAGACCGTGTTCGCGGCGTTCAACAACCACCAGAACGGCGACTTTTCGCCCTACCTGTTCAAGAGTGTTGACGCCGGCAGGCGCTGGGTATCTATCACCGGCGACCTGCCCAGGCGCGGCACGGTGTATGGCTTCGCGGAAGATCATGTCGATTCGCAGTTGCTGTTTGCCGGTACCGAGTTCGGTGCCTACGTGAGCAAAGATGGTGGCGCGCATTGGCTCAGGATTCCTGGGCTGCCCACCATCCAGGTGCGTGACATGGCGATCCAGCGCCAGGCCGATGATCTCGTACTGGGCACCTTTGGTCGTGGCATTTTCGTGCTGGACGATTACTCACGCCTGCGCGATGTCACCACCGCGTCGCTCGCTGCGACGGCCACGCTCTATCCCATGAAGGATGCCATCTCCTTCGTGCGTCGGAGCCCCTTTGGCGGCAGCGGCAAGGGCTCGCAAGGCGAGGCGATTTTCAGTGCGGCCAATCCGGAGTACGGAGCGCAGATCACCTACTCGCTGAAGGAGACACTCTTCACGTCGAAGAAGGACCAGCGCGTGGAGGCACAACGCGTAGCTGAGAAGGCGGGCAAGCCCGTCGTGTATCCAACGGCGGCCGACTTCATTGCCGAAGCCGAAGAAGAGGCGGTGGTCCTTGGCGCATCAATTGCTGATGCGTCGGGGCGTGTGTGGCGTGTGCTGACGTTGCCCGGTACACGCGGCATGCATCGCGTGACGTGGGATCTGCGCGGCGTGCTTGATGCGCCCGGTGACGGCGGCGCACCCGCTGCCGCGGGCGGCGCAGGTGCCGGTGCCGGCAGCGGCGGCGGCGGCGGCGGATTGGGTGGTGGTGGCGCTGCCGGCAGTGCGGTTCCGCCCGGCAAGTACACGCTCACATTGGTGCGGCGAGAGCAGGGGGCATCCACTCCGCTTGCCGGCCCGGTGTCGTTCAACATTCTGCACGATCCCGCCGCCACCACCACCGTAGCTGATCGCGAAGCCAATCTCACGTTCCGCGCGCAAGTGCAGAAGCTCACGCGGCAGATTGCCGCTTCTGTGGAGGCCGCGAACGCAGCGAGAACCAAGATGGACGCCATCGTGAAAGTGCTCGATCAGATGCCGCAGGCACCCAAGGCGCTCACCGACCGCGCACGCGACGTGAATCGTCGCCTCACGTTGTCACTGCGCGCCTTGCGTGGCGACAACATCAACTCGGCGCGCGGCGAGCAAGTGGCGGTGTCCATTCAGTCACGCGCTGGCAACGCGTCGCCCGATGGAGTACTCGCACCACCCACTGGAACCAATCGACAGGAGTACGACATTGCCGCGGCCGATTTCGCGAGTGAGTACGCGAAGCTCAAGCCGATCTTGACAACGGAGATCGCGGCCATTGAACAGGAGCTGGATCGGTTGGGAGCGCCGCCAACACCGGGACGCATCCCGCCGACACCGTAACGGACCGCGTTGCATTCCGTCGTGAACGAGTGTGCACGGTGAGGCAACTCACCTCCGCCACGCTGCAACGCGCCGTGCAGGAACTGGCCGACCGCGACCGCGATCTCGGCGCCATCGTCACTCGCTACGGAGCGCCGCTGCTCTGGGCGCGTCGTCCTGGGTTTGCAACACTTGTGCGCATCATTCTCGAGCAGCAGGTGTCGCTGGCCGCCGCGAAAACGATGTACGAACGGCTTCGCGGCACCATAGGCGTGATGGAACCACACGCGCTGCACGCGCTCGGCATTGATGGTATGCGCACCATGGGCTTCACCCGCCAGAAGTCATCGTACTGTCTTGGTCTGGCCGATGCCATTTGCTCAGGTCAACTCGACCTGCGCGCCGTCTCACGTGCCGACGACGCGATCGGTCGAGACATGCTGCTGCAGTTGCGCGGTATTGGTCGGTGGAGTGTGGACGTGTACTACCTGATGGCGTTGCGACGACCCGATGTATGGCCACACGGCGATTTGGCGCTGGCCGACGCGGTGCGTCGCGTGAAGGGGTTGTCCGGGCGACCCGACTACGTAAGCCTCACGGGATTCGCCACGCGATGGGCGCCCTGGCGATCAGTCGCGGCGCGGATGCTGTGGCATCACTACCTGTCGGTGCGGGCACCAGCGACTGACGGAGCGTAGCGCAGTGGGCGCAACAGTTGCTCAGTATCGCGATCGACTCAACGTTCCCTATGGCGCGCGCCATCGCGGCGACGACTGCTGTCAAGTAACACATACGTCAGGAATACTCGCATGCGTCATCATACCGAGTCTGCGTTCGCTGCACTCATACTGGCGATCAGTATCCCGTCGCGAGTCGGCGGCGCGCAAGCCGCGCCAACCGATTCGACGCCGCGTATCACGGTCGGTGGCTTCGTCGACAGCTATTTCGCGTGGGACTTCGGGCGTCCGCCTGCGTTTGATCGCTCGTTCACCGGCGGCACGCCATTCACCACCCAACCGGCTCGACACAACGAGTTCAACGTGAACCTCGCCTTCATCGAAGTGAGACTCGATGCCGCCCACTACCGCGGCCGCGTTGCGCTGCAAACGGGCACGTCGGTGCAGTCC
>JANOKE010000714.1:0-4498 GCA_031419135.1 Gemmatimonadaceae bacterium | reverse complement strand
CTCGGCTCCAAATGGACGGTGAGCGCCGGCGTGGACGTGACGCGTAACTACTTCCAGCGCGGCATTGGCGGTAACGACAACTCCGGTACGAGCCCGATCTATACGTTTGGGTATACACCGGCCATCGTTGACCTGCAGTCGAAAACTCCGTCGGGTCGTTACATCAACATGCCGTTTAATGGTGGCGGGTCGGGCACTTCCAACCCGTTTGAAGTGCTGGAAGCGGTGACGAACACGGAGAACGTATGGCGTCAGGCAGGCAATGTGCGGGCGAACTACACGGCGCTCAGTACGGCCAGGAACTCCGTGCAGTTGTCGTATCTGGCGGGTATGGACCGATTCCAGCAGGAAGGCTACCAATACTCGCCCAACTATCTGCAGTTCGAACCGGCCGACAATTTCCTTGGCACGGCCAACCAGTTGAACGCCTCCAGCTTCCAGATGAACCAGGGCGTGAACGCGGTGTGGACCTATTCCGCCGGCAACAAGTGGCTGACGTCGCTGACCACCTCGGTGGGCGGTTCCTACGAAAACCAGATGACGAACGTGTACTCGCTGCGTGGCCGTGGATTGCTGCCGACCGTGAGAGTACCGCTGGGCGCGCAGGACATTGCCATCACAAACGGCCGCGTGGAATTCCGCGACCAGTCGTACTATGTCAACCTGCAGGCACTGGCTTTCGAGGAGAAGCTGGCCGTCAACTACGGCGTGCGTTCCGACCGGTCGAGCGCCAACGGTAACCGCGAACAGTTCTATCAGTTCCCGAAGTTTTCGGCGTCGTATCGTTTCGTGAAACCGCTCACCGACAAGATTGACGACATCAAGTTCCGCGCCGCGAAAGGACAGTCTGGCAACCGCCCGCGGTACGGCGACCGCGACGTCCTGTACGCCAACGGTGGCATCATTGGCGGCGCCAGCTCACTCGTGTCGAATGGCTTGCTGGGCAATCCGAAGGTCACGCCAGAAACGATGAACGAGACCGAGTTCGGCACCGACATGACGTTTTTTGGTTCACGTTTGAGCCTCGAGTACACGCACTACGAGCGGAAGATCACCGATCTGCTGCTGACCTTCCCGCTGCCGCCGTCGTCGGGTCTGGGTAACCAGATCATCAATGGTGGTCAGCTGTCGGTGAATGGCAACGAAGCCGTGTTGTCGGCGGTGCCACTCCGCAAGGGCAACTTCGAGTGGTCCACGCGCGTGATTTTCAACGCCAACGTGCAGCGCACGGACAACATTCCGGTGCCGTCGTTCGCGGTTCCCGGTTCGTTTGGTGCGACGTATGGTCGCAATCGCATCGTGACCAACCAGAAGTCCACGATCATCTGGGGCAATGCTCCGCTCGGTGCGGTTGGTGCTGATGGCAAACGAGCCGTGCGCGACACGATTCTGTTTGACTCCAACCCGGTTCACACTACGACGTTCAGCAACGACTTCAACTGGAAGCGTTTGTCGTTCTCGTTCCTGGCCGATTGGAGAAACGGCGGTGCCGTGTCCAACATGACCAACAACCTGTTCGATGAAGGCGGGCAGTCGCGCGACTTTGTCGAGAAGGGTGAGCAGCGCTATGCGACGTTTTCCGCCGGTGACGTTCGGCCATATATGCAGGCCGGTACGTACGTGAAGCTGCGTGAAGTCACGGTGAACTATCAGGCGCCGGACTCGTGGGCAACCAAGGTGCCAGGCGCCAAGAGCCTCCGCTTCAACCTGAGCGGTCGTAACCTCGCGCTCTGGTCGAAGTATTGGAGCTACGACCCCGAATTCAACAACTTCGGCAACACGAACTTCAACCGGTTCATCGACCTGGCCCCGTTCCCGTCGAGCCGACAGTTCTTCTTCAGCGTCGACGTGGGATTCTGATACCATGACGACACCAACCATGAGAACGCCATTGAACGCGACGCGCACACTCGGGCTGGCGCTGGCTTCGGCGGCGATAGCCGCCTGCAGCAGCGAGCAGCTCGCCATCACCAATCCCAATACGCCCACTGTGGAATCGGCCAGTGCCGATGCGCAGGCGTTGCAACTGCAGGCTACCGGCCTGTTGCGTCAGCTTCGCAACGGCCGCGGCGGATACATCTTCGACGCCGGCCGGTTTGGCCGCGAGATGTACATCTACACTCCGCAGGAAGGGCGCAACACGTCACACTATCTGCAGGGTATCACCGGTCAGAACAAACTCGACCCGGCTGGGTTTGCGGTTGGCTCGTGGGGTGGGCCGTACGGCAATCTGCGAGACATCTTCAACCTGAAGAATTCGTCGGCGGCGTCGGCGGCACTCACGGCGGCACAAAAGAGCGCCGCACTGGGATTTGCCCAGACACTGGAAGGGCTCGAGCTGTTGCATGTGATCGCCACACGCGACACGTTGGGCGGGATCGTGGAGATCAAGCAGAACGCGTCGGATCTGGCGGGTTTCGTGACGCGGGACTCGATGTACAAGTACATCCTGAACACGCTTGACGCGGGCAATACGGCATTGGCGGCCGGTGGGGCGGCGTTCCCGTTTGCGCTCCATGCCGGCTTTGCCGGGTTTAACACGCCGGCAAATTTCGCCAAGGTCAATCGGGCGATCGCCGGCAAGGCGGCGGCATACTACGCGACCGCTGGCGGTGGTGCAACGGCATGGCAGCGCGCACTGACGGCGCTGACGGCATCGTACATGAACACGGCCGCAACAACGCGCGCCGAGCTTGACGCGGGCCCGTTCCATCCGTATTCGGGATCGACCGGTGATGCCAACAACCCGTTCTTCAACAGCTCTGCAGATCTGTACCTGCACCCGACCACGGAGACCGACGCACCGCTCAAGGGCGACGGCACCAAGGACAATCGCTACCTCGCGAAGGTGAAAACAAAAACGCCGCGCAATCCTCCCACTGGCGTGCTGGGCATTGCGTCGTCGATTGGGTGGGTGGCGGACAACGCCGGTACGAACCCCATTCCGATTTTGCGCAACGAAGAACTCATTCTTCTGCGCGCCGAAGCGCTGCTGGCCACGGCCGATAAGTCCGGTGCCCTGGCACTCATCAACTCGATCCGTGTGAATTCTGGCGGTCTCGCAGCGTCGGCGCTTACAACGGCGTCGAGCGATGCGGCGGTGCTTGACGAGTTGCTGCTCCAGAAGCGTTACTCGTTGCTGCTGGAGGGCTCGCGCTGGTTCGACATGCGTCGCTATGGCAAGTTGAGCACGCTGCCGCTCGACAATCCGTCGCACTTTGTGGCCAGGGTGATGCCGATTCCACAGTCGGAGTGCCTGTCGCGGGCCGGCAAGTCGGGCACGCTGGCTGGACCGGGATGCTAGGACTGAGTAGGAAGTAGGAAGTAGGAAGTCGGAAGTACGTTTTACTGAGTACTTAGTACTGCTTACTGAGTACGAAGTACCTTTACTGAGTACGAAGTACCTTTACTGCAATACTGAGTACTGCATACTGAGTACTGCATACTGAGTACGGCGTACGAAATACCGGGTACATAGGAAATAACAACGTCCCCGCGAGACAGTTTCTCGCGGGGACGTTGTGCATCGTGTGAAGAAACGAGTACTCAGTATCCTTCGCGGGTCCACACGAGGATCGTGCCGCAGCGACGATCGGCGCCGCCGAACTGGAGGGGGACCGTTGCGGCACCCGAGTACACCTCGATGCCGGCGATCTGCTTTGGCGGTGGAAGCAGGTCGAGATTGAAGAACCGCGGCAGGACGATGCCGTCGAGCAGCACTTGCATGCTGCACGCACCGGTGCCGTCTCCGCCAACACTGCCGCCTTCACGTTTGGAAAGCGCGACTGTGCCTGCGAACGCCTGGGTGGTAATACGCGACACATCGATTCCCCGCAGCGTACGCAGAAAGTCGCTGGTTTCGCGCGAGCCCCGTTGCTCGATTTGCTCTTGCGTAATGAACTGGCCAACGCCCTGGTTGCGGCGTTGATCGAACCCCAGCATGCGCATGGAGACGCGCGTCGCGCGCACGCGAACCGTATCCATCAGATTGGTGGTTCGGGCCAGGATGTACGACAACCGCAGCGTATCGTTGGCAGGCACCTCGACAATGCCCGACGTTGGTGCGAACCCGATGCGCCGCACGACCAGCAAGTATTGACCGGCCGGCACCTGCAGGATTCGGAATCGACCGCCGTCCTCGGTAATCACGCGTGCGCCCACCCCCACCACCGAAACGTCCGCCGAGCCGAGTGGGCGGAGCAGCGTGTCCGTCACGATGCCATCGATCACGCCGATACCGGCCACCGGTGCTGGCTTTCGGCCGGTCTCCTGGGCCGCGCGATCGCGGATGGAGGTTTTCTGTTGTGCCTGCATCGGTACGGTTGTTCCCGCAGCCGCGCAAACGAGGCCAAGGCCAGTCATGACCCGACGTGAAAATGACATGATTCGCATGGCTGTAAATTACCCCGATGGGTGCCAGGATATCCCTGCCCTGCGCCCGATGGACATCATCAGGCGACTATCCGTCGTGGGTTCCCCATCTCCGAGCCTCAATCAT
>JANOKE010000713.1:0-1977 GCA_031419135.1 Gemmatimonadaceae bacterium | reverse complement strand
GCGCCACCTGACGCGCATGCACCCACGGCCGCCCATGCACCACAGGCGACGACGATACCCATGGCGTTACGATGATGACGACAAACGGACACGCGATTTACCCGGGAGCAGGTAGCTCAGCCAGCACACCAGGAGGAAAGGTCGCTGGGTGCGCCAAGTCGCGCCACGCAAACGGCAACTCGCGAAGCACGTCGTCGAGTGTCGGTCCGCGGATGGCACCGCTCCCTGCGCTGGCGCGCTCCGCCGCGAGCGCGTGTGCGGTGGCGCCCAGCAACGCAGCATCCCGTGCGGCGACGCCCTGCGCCAGCAGCGTCCCGACCATTCCGGTCAGCAGGTCACCACTTCCGCCGGTCGCCAACACCGCCGAGCCACGCGGCATGACAACGAGTGGTGCGTTGTCGGGCGAGGCGATGAGCGTGGGCGTGCCTTTGAGCAGCACGGTCGCCCCCGAGCGAACGGCAAAGTCACACACGTCAACCGCGCGTTGCTCCCAGTCGTTCGAAAGGGGCTGCCCCGTCAACCGCGCAAACTCGCCTGGGTGCGGAGTACAGACCACGGTGCGGCCATCGCCGCACCACGCACGCAACTGCAGCGCAGGATCGGCGCCCGATTCAGCAATCAGCGTCAGCGCATCGGCGTCGAGCACGACGGGCAGCGCCGGGTGCAAATCCAATGCAGCGCGCAGCACCTCGTGAGAGTCGTGTTGACGACCCAGACCCGGACCAAGAGCAAGCGCGTGCCCCCACGGCGTCGGTGTTGTCACAGCACTGTCCCATGCGTTCGCGAGCGCCTGCGGGACATTCTGCTGCAACGCCGACACGCCGGGGGCCTGCACCCACGCGCGCGCCAGGCCGATACCGGACGCCAATGCCGCTCGCGTTGCGAGCACGATCGCTCCCGCCATGCCGGCGGCCCCTCCGATCAGCGCGAGATGCCCTCGACGACCTTTGTGCGCATCCCAGGCGATTGCCGGCAAGTGCTCCGCCAGCGAAAACTCGCTGGCGGCGTGCCACGCGCGATCGCACAGTGCATCGTGCACACCAAGTCCGATATCAAGGAGCACGATGCGCCCTGCGTGCGGGCGCGCCAGCAAGAGACCGCGCTTGATGGTACCGTAGGTGAGCGTGACGTGAGCGCGCACGGTGCCAGCGGCGCACGCACCGGTTGTCGCGTCAAGACCCGAAGGCACATCGAGGGCAATCATCGCGGCGCCTCGCGCGCAACAGTCGGCCAGTTGCGCCAGGTGCGTCACGATCGGCTCACGCAGTGCGCCACGATGGCCCGTACCGAGCAGACCATCAACACACAGCTGCTCGCCGCCCACAGGGTCGCCTGTCGACAGTTGGCCACCGGTATCGCGATAAGCAAGTGCCGCCGCGCGCCGCGCATCATCGGTGCGAGGTGCCGCCGCAACCACCAATCGTACGCGCACGCCGGCGCGCGCCAACTGCGCCGCGACTACATAGGCATCACCACCATTGTTGCCCGGGCCAACAAACACCGCAACCCCGTGCGCGAGTTGGTGATCGTAGTCGCGAAGGATGACGGCGGCCGACTGCGTGCCGGCCTGCAGCATGAGCGCGAACGAGGGGACACCGGCCGCGATGGCCGACTGGTCGCGCGCTGCCGCTTGATCCGCCGAGGTGACGCGCAGCGGATAGGCGCGGAGGGAGACAACGCGGTCCGACGCACCACGCGCTGCGTCAGACGTGCGCGGTGCTCCAGGGGTATTCGCGCTCGAACGCATGGGCGAAGTCGAATACGCCGTAGAAATCATCGCGCGAATCCTGCGGCTGACTGATCAGGAGCCCGGTGTCTACGAGTGTAAACACAATGTCGCCGATGTCACTGGTGCTGCACACACCCCAATGCTCAAGCACGAGGCGCGCCGTGACGCCAAAGCGCTGCAGTGCGAGCGCGCGACAGGCGTGCGCCAACTCGGGGCCGGTAATATGCCGCCGTTCTGTCAGGTCGGCC
>JANOKE010000712.1:0-6726 GCA_031419135.1 Gemmatimonadaceae bacterium | reverse complement strand
TTCCTGACGCACCAAGTCCGGCGTCTTGCTTCGCAGAACGATCCGCGCGCCCCGGAGATGCGTCTCCAGTTCATCAAACGCCGTTTCGATCTCCCAGCGTTCGTGGTTGAGCGCGGCCAGTTCGACGGCTGGGGCCGTGTCGGGATCGCGCAGCGTCGTGACGAGGCGATACGACGCCGCGCTGACTCGTGCGGTCCGTCTCCATGAGAATCCGTCGAATCAGCGGCAGCGGAAAGGCCTTCGTGACGACGCCGAGGCTGATGTGATCGCTCACGCGTGTGCCGTCCGGCAAGCCAGCCATGGTGCGGGCCATGCGACACCTCCTCAGGGCTGGAGTTGCCGAAAGATACTACCGAAACACCTCTAAGTGAAGAGTATTGACGCTAGCGCGGCCGTGATGCGCCACTGGCGAAGAACCCGAAGGAAGTCGTTCACTGACGGTGCTTGCGGCTATGTGCGTCGGCATGCACGATCACACGGAGCCGGGGATCGCCTCGCCGAGCGGCCGGGAGACCGTGCAATCCACACTTCGACCGCAGGCAACGGATGCTGCAGAATCTGCGCATTGCCCTTCAGTCGGTACTTGACGACACCGATGCCTGGGATCGGTTGAGCAGTCAGGCTTCGTCTGAGACTGTCGCACCGGGAACATCGGTGCGTGCGGTGGGTGAGCCGGTCAACGATGTGCTGGTCGTCGAACACGGACTGTTCGAGGTGGCCACGCCGGGAGCGCCGATGCAATGGGCGGCGGCTGGCGCGATCATCGGCCTTGCCGCTTCACTGTCGGGTGCCATTTCGCAGGTGGCAGTCACGGCGCTGCGTCATGGACGACTGTCGCGCATCCCCGCACGCGCGCTATGGGATCACGGCGGAGACGTGCGAGCATCGGTGGCCGCCGTCGCCCGGTTGGCGCAGCTCCCCGATCACAATCTCGTGACGCTTCCGCCCGACCCGCTCATCATCACGGCGCTGCTCGAGAGCTGTGACGACCAGATGGTCGACAGTATCACGGCGCATCTCGAGACCGCCGTGCAGGCCCTGACCGACGCGCGACTGGTTCGCATGTCGTGCACGGCACCCACCACCGCCCGCGACCTCGCAGAGGAACTGGCGAGGCACGAGGCAGATGCGAAAACGGTCGTCTACCTCGTGCATGGCGGCGATGACGCCAGATCCGCTGACATGGTCGCCCACGCCGACCGAGTGATCGTTTTCCAGCCCAGCGGTGTCGACTCGGCCAGTTCAGCCGCGTGCAACGTGGCGTGCGACGGCTCGCTGCGGCGTCACACGGAAATCGTCTACGTGCGCAGCGAACAGGAAGCGAAGTCGACATCGACTCGGCGCCTGCGGATCCCGCCGAAGGTGAAGCGGATGCGCATGCTTCCCGATCCATCCGCGACGCTGCTGGAACTGCTGCTCACGGAGCTGCGCGAAAGTGCTCGCGAATACGAATCGCTGCGCGAATTCGAGGTGTTCGCCGAACTCAGCGCGCCCGAACTCGCGTGGATTCAAGGCACCCTGAGATGGGAGCGGGTAGATGGCGGCAGCATGTTGCTCCGTCAGGGCGATCCGGCCGACGACGCGTGGCTCATCCGCGCCGGTCGATTGGAGGTGGTGCGGCAGACGTCAGCGGGAGAACGACATGTGTCGTGGATTGGACCCGGCGCGTTCGTGGGCGAAACCGCGTTGCTGACCGGCGGGCGACGATTGACGTCGGTGCGCGCCGTTCGCGACAGCACGGTGGCGCGTCTCGACCAACCCACCATCAGCTCGCTGCTCGAGCGTTCCATCGGGTTCACCCGTGCGGTCGCGCGCATACTCGCTCGGCGCGCGGCTGGCGAGGCCAGGTCCGAAAAGCGGCGCGCGCGCACATTTGCCATTGTGCCATTGGCGGATCCGGAACGCGTCCGTGATTTCGTGACCGGGTTGGCCGCGGCGTGTGACGAGATGCGACTCGACGCGACCGTGGTCGACGCGGCGCGCCTGAATGCGACGCTCGATCAGGGGGCCTCCAGTACCCGACGTGGCGACGTCGGAGATGAGGCGATCATCCGCTGGCTCGATCAGCTCGAGCGGCGCCACGATGCGGTCATACTCATCTGCGAGGCCACTGTCGATTCGTGGACCCGACGCGCGGTCCGCCAGAGCGATCATGTCTTGCTGGTCGCTGACGCCACTACCACGCCCGAACTGCGGCCCATCGAGCGCGAACTCGCTGCCCTCACCGTGGCCGATCCGGCCAGTCCGCGCAGTGCGAACAGCAGCGATGAACGTTTGTTCTCCGGCACGCGACACCTCGTGCTCTTGCAGCCTCGCGGGATTGCAGAAGCGACCGGGACAAACGGCTGGCTCGCGGTCCGCCCGCAACACGCGCACCACCACGTCCGTTCCGGTGATAACGGTGACATTGGCAGCGTCGCACGTCGCCTGACCGGACGCGCCGTGGCGCTGGCATTCAGCGGCGCGTCATCGCGTGCACCGGCACACTTGGGCGTCGTGCGCGCGATGAGAGATCACGATTTACCGATCGATCTTTTGAGCGGAACCAGTTCCGGAGCCGGTGTGGCCGCCCTCGTGGCCATCGGTCTGCGCGGTGACGAGGCGTTGGCGACAGCCATCTCGGTTATCACCAGCGGTTCACCCCGACTCAGCCAGTTCCAGCCTCCTATCACGGCGCTCACCAGTGGGGCTGCTGCCGACCGATCATTGCAGGCGGTGTTCGGTGATCGGCGACTCGAGGATCAGCTCATCCCGGCGGTCCTGACGGCGGTTGATATTCGACGCCATCGCGCCGTGCATCTCAGCCGCGGTCCGATCTGGAAGTTGGTCCGCGCCAGCGGATCGTTGCCGCTCCTGTGGCCACCCGTGTGGCACGACAACGACCTGCTGGTGGACGGCGGCATCATCAACCACCTCCCGACGGAAGTCTTTGGCGATCAGGCCGACGACGGGCTTGTCGTCGCCAGCAACCTCGATGAATCCGCCGGATCGGGTGCGCCGGCATTCGAGGGTTCGCTGGATTACGGAACCGTGTTGAACAGTTGGGAAGAACTGGGTCGCCGTATCCGCCGCTCGAGCACCGCGCGACCGCCAGGGCTGATCGACATCCTGTATCACACGATGGCGATTCCCAGCTTTCAGCAGCTGGAGAGCCTCGCTGCACTGGCCGCGCGAGACAATATGTGCCTGCTCACGCCACCGCTCGGATCGTTCGGCCTCTTCGAAGTGAACGCCGAGATCGGGCGCTCACTGGAGGCAACCTCGTGGGAACACGCGCGGCGCGAGCTCAAGCGCGTCGCGGCGCTGTGGCATTCACGGCTTGAATGGCGTACGGCCGAAATTCTCTCCTCGCCGCGAGCGTTGTGACGCCACGCGCACTGAATTGCTTTCCGCATGCACGCAGAGCCGCCACACGACTTCGTGTGCGATCAACCCACGCCTGCCTGTGCGGCGCTCGCGGAAGACGCTGACGCTGATCTCCTCGTACGGCTTGCGACTGTCCGAGAGGGTCAGTCTGCTGACGAGTGATGTCGATCGTGCGAGGATGGTCGTGCATGTGCGCGCCGGAAAAGGCGGTCGCGATAGGTGTGTGCCGTTGCCCATGCGCACGCTCGACCTGTTGGGCGCGTATTGGCGCGCGGCTCCGCCTGCGCGGCGTCGCGCCGCCGCGCCCGGGGCCGACGGTGAGCACCGTCCACGGGTGCCCGAGCGTCTGCTGAGAGAAGCACATGATCCCGCAGAGGGCGATGTTGTGCGTGCCGCGTGCGACCTTCTCACGGTGCTCACGTGCAACAGGTACTGGCGGATCTGCCCTTCCCCGAGCCGGTCCGGGGACGCATGATAGAACTGCGCGAGTTGGGCAACGGCGCGGACGTAGGCTTCGACCGTGCGGTCGGCATACCGCGGAGCTGGAGGTCCTTGGTCAGGCGTTGGCGGAGCGATGTGCGCTGCAGCAGAACGCCAGGATGTTAGGCAGCGGAGAACACCGGATCGTCAGACCTGTGGTCTGTGTAGCGGTGCAGGTGGACCGTGGCCCACTCTCCACGGTGAGACTCGCAGCGGCGGGGGCAGTGGTCGAGATCACGTGTACGGACATCGCCCCGAATCAGCTCGCCGTGAGGCAGCTTGGTGCTACGCCAAACGTCCGCTACCACGCGACGTCTATCTCCGCGCTCGCCGTCCCGTCCACGTTCGTGGGTGCGCGCACAATGTTCACGGCCCTTCACCACTTCGAGGCAGCCGAGGTCAGGGCCAGTTTTGGCCGACGCACAGGCAGCTGGGGTGCCGTTCGCTGCGTTCGAGGCCACCAATAGATCGTGGCGTGGGCTGCTCGCGCCCCTGGTCATTCCCCTCGCGGTACTTGCACTGATGCCGGTGGTGCGGCCTCGGCATTGGGGTGCTCGGGCGTTGACTTACCTGCCCCGTTGTTGCCGCTTGCGATATGGTGGGATGGCCTCGCGTCGACCATGCGCACCTACCAGGCCGCGGAACTCCAGCGGATTGTCAAGTCGCTGCCGGCCGCACCTTACGTGTGGGAGGTGTCAGAGCTTGCCGGGGGACCGCTACCCGTGCTGGCGCTGATCGGGCGACCGCGTGCGGCCGCTGCCTGACCAAACATTTCATTTGGACAAGCGATGCAAGGAGTGCTCGCTTCGCTCGTTTCTATTGATTCGCTTGCAATTGAACGTTGGACGTTAGCGAGACATCAATCTTTAGGTTTAGGCTAGAAAGACGTCGTCGCGGTGAGCTGCACGCCTCGCTTCGCCGTTGGTGCGATCGCCACACGAACGCCACGGTCGCCTATCGGACGCCATGCTTCGTGGGTCTTCTGGCCCCCCACGATCCCGCCGACCAACAGTCCGGGCAACGCAAGCAACACGGCGCCCGCGGCGGCGGAGATTCCACGGCTGAAGCAGATAAGGGAGTCCGGTGGGCAAGCCCAGGTCGAGGCTCCGAGAATGCCACCACCCGCCGCACCGACGAGCAGGCCCGTCCTCATTCCCCTGAGTGTTCGGCGACGCAAGCCGGCGCTCTGCTCCAGGCGGTGTTGTCGCCCCAGCACGAACACCCGCTCCGTTCCCTGCGACAACAGACTGTCCGGAACGATCACGACACTGTCGATTGTCTGGCGGACCAACCAACCGACAATCAGCGGGCGCCTGCTGTGCGATTCCATGATCCGCACTCGGTAACCCGGTGAAGAGACTTGCCCACGTGCGCTCTGTGCCAGTGTGATGCTGGCCAGCACCAGAACGATGAGAACCGCGCGACGAGTAAACATGTGTTGCCTCGATAGGAGTTTCGCATTGTTGCGAACAGCTACACACGACCAACATGCGCCAGTTAGAAGGACATCCTTGCCGCGAACTGCGCGCCACCCTTCGCTGTCGGTGCAATCGCCATACGCACACCATGCTCGGCCATGGGACGCCATACTTCGTGCGTGTTACTGGCTCCCACGATCCCGCCGATCAACAGCCCCGGCCACGCCAGAACGAAGGCGCCCAGGAACGCGTCCCCGCGGCGGGTCCCATTGGAACAATAGACCTCGCAATCCTTCTCCTTCTTGTACCCTGCCGCTGCCGAAAGGCCACCACCCACCGCACCGACCAGCAGGCCCGTCCCCATGCCTCTGAGAGTCCGCCGACGAAAGCCGACGCTCTGTTGCAGGCGGTGTTGAGGCCCGAGCATAAACACCTGCTCCGTTCCCTGCGACGACAGACTATCCGGCACGATTACGACACTGTCGTTCGTCCGTCGGACCAACTGGCCGATGACCAGTGCGCGCTTGCTGGTTGATTCCATGACCCGCACGCGGTTACCGGACGGAGAGACTTGCCCATGTGCACTTGGTGCGAATGCGATGCTGGCTACGACCAGGACGGCGAGACCCGCGTGACGAGCGTACATGTGTTGTTCCTCGATAGGAGTTACCCGCATTGCTGGGAGCAGCAACTGCGGGGAACAATCGAGACCAACGTCGCGAGTCACCATACGTCACCCGACGTAGATGCCGCGCTCGCATCCTTCTGTCGCCCCCTCGTGAACGAAGGACGCCTTTGCCACCGACAGGGCGGCAATCGCAGGATCACGCAGGAACCGGGGCTGGAATTATTCCTGACCCCGCGTTGTGACGTGGGTCGCTGCGATCGCGCCGGTCCTCTAGGGCACAGCGGCAACGTAGATCTGTAATGATTGTACGGCGAGGTACGCAGTGCGACGGCCATCCCTGGTACGGGGCGCTTCCGCTCTATCCATTGAACAGAACGCTGGCCAACTCTATCGCGCCGATCACTTCGAGTTCGCGCGTCAAGGAGATCCCGCGTTGTCGTTAGTTTCCCGGCACCGACTACCTTGATAGGCCCGCGGGCTACGAGCAGAAACTGCGCGGCGACTACATCGCGCGTGACTATCACAAACCAAGCGACGACGTGAAGGCCGATCGCCGACGATCGACGCATCTATCTGGGCGACCTTGAAGTGCAGACGATATCGCCGGCCGTGTCGGCGCACGTGCACCTGAGTGGTGCGACGGCGTCGACACGACCGACTCCACACGACCCACGCGACGCTACTGACCGGCGATCAACCCGGGTGCCGACGGAAAGCGCATCCCGTAGTGCGCGCTGATGGCGGACGCAGCGGCCGCCGCAATGATCGCGTGTCCAGCGCCATTCGGATGGATGCCATCGAGTGACATCAACGGACCGTACGGCTGCATCGACG
>JANOKE010000711.1:0-2491 GCA_031419135.1 Gemmatimonadaceae bacterium | reverse complement strand
GGCTTGAAGCTACTCTGAAACGACGCGTGCGACTCCTCGATAGCGTTGCTTGTGAATCTGTTGGGAAAGCCGGATGCGGGAAATCCGCCTGTCCGGTTTGATGAGGGGGACCAGGGTCATTCCTGGTCCCTACTCTACCGTCCTCGGCGGTGAATGCTGCTGGGGTTTCGTCAGTGGTGTCTACCTCGTGATCGCCGGTAGCGGGGCCGATCGAACGACCTTCGCGAAGTGCCGCGGCTCCGCGAGAGAGCATCAACAGCGCGGAGGCATCACACCAAACATGCCGACATGCCACGCACCAAACGGCAAGAAATTTCTGACGCACTACACTAGTCAAAGATTGAGGCGATGATCTCCATGATCGTCTCAAACACACCCTCCGCCGCGCCACCCACCGCCTCCGCCGCACCCATTGCCGCACCGGCGGCGCCGTCCGCCGATATGTTTCCAAACGCGCCAATAACTTGACCGGCCCCGTGCACCGCCGCCCCGCCGGCATGGAACACCAGACCCGGCGCCCAGAACAGCGACTCCAGCAAAATGTCGCCGCCAATAGCTGCAGCCTGTACTCCTCGGTCTTGCCGTTTCGCCACCACGTTCGATAGCGCGAGCGACCACACGCTCTTGAGCTCTGCGTGATCGAACCAGACGCCGCGACAACGCGTGCACACATCAAGAAACAAATTCTGGTGCGTTCGTCGCTCCATACGCTGGTCGCACATGGGACAGGAGATCGTGTTCTTCGTGCCACATACCCCACAGGTGTCCGCGTCGCGATCAAGCGGCGCACGACATCCGTGACAGGCCGGCCGCGGTGCCGATGCACGCGGCGGAATGTGTTTCCACAGTTCGTCCGGCGAGTGCTGCGTGAGTCGTTGCGCCTCGCCCCTTTCGAACCACACACCACCACAACGCGGACAGTGATCGAGTACCAGCCCCTCACGCCCGCGATGCAGCGACACCTTCTCCATTTGCACGCCCAGACACACGGGACATGGCAGTCGTGCTTCGAGCGACCTGCTCGGCGTGCGGACGACGTTCGACTCAGCCATCCGTCAGCGCGTCAGGTTTGATTGGTTGCGCGCCCTTGAAGAACTTCGCGTCGTGGAACGTGTAAAAGAGCACGCCGTCGTCGGTGAAGTCGAGATCGGCCACCTCCTTTCTCTCCAGTTCATCGAGTGCACGCTTTGCCTCGTCTCCGGTAAGCGCAAGCGCACTTGTCACCTCCACTACGGTCAGTCGGCCCTGATGCTGCATGGCGAGACGCAGAATCTCCGCCTCAATCGTCTGGCGGCGCAGCTGGTCCATACGGCCCCTGGAACTACCGCCAAGCGCGCCGCGCAGGAGTGCAATACCGCCCGCAGCAGGCAGGCCGACCGCGACCAGCAGCGCAAAGATCGCCGTGGGTGAGCCCAATCCTGCACTGGATCGGAGGAAGCCAAGGAGCATGAACCCGGCGAGGAATAGCAGTGCAGCCGCTCCGATTTTACGACCCACGATGTACCTCGCGAAGAAGCATGTTGGCGTGAGCATGTACTCTGCCTCAATTTACAAGGTACGCGTGGAATTATGCTCGATTGCCAGGCGAGAGCGGTCGCGCGCTGCGTTGCCCGTACGAAACCACCAACGCCCTTGCGGTACAGCGGGACGTGACGGGAACGCAGGCGCACACTATCATTCCGTCGGCCCTTGCGCGTTTTCTGCCACCACGCAAATTTCGCATCCACCGTCCAACCGATACCTCCATGCCCCTGACGCGTGGTCTCGTCGCTGCCAGTCTGTTTGCCTTTTCCGCGGGCGCCGGGCTGGTGTACGCCCAGCAGCAAACGCAAACATCCCGGCGCGAAGAACAGTTCACCAACGATCAGCTGAAAGTCTGGAAAACGACGATCATGCCCGGCGCACCACTGGCGCTGCATCGCCACGAGCACGGCCGCGCACTGGTGGCCCTTACCGATGGGCAACTGCAGGTCACGGACAAGGATGGTAAAGTGCTGGACACGTACCACTTGCGCGCCGGCAAGGCGATGTGGTTGCCGAAAGACCCTCCCGGTCAGCTGCATGCCGATGTCAATCCGAGCGCGATGCCGATTGAAGTAATCGTGGTGCAGCTCCAGCAGGACACGGTCGCGGTCAGGAAATAGGCGGCGGTTGCGGCATAGCGCATGGCCAGACGCGATCTGCCAGTCGTCGCCACCGAGCCGAACGACGCTCCCCATTCCCGTATCACCTTGACTACCGCCGCAGCCTTCGCTGCGCAAACAGCCAATCGGTGAACTCCTTTAGTGAAGGACTCGATCGGCAGTACTGTGTCGACCTCAATTGTGAAGTCTTGCCGGAACCAGACGATAGTTTCGATCTGGTCATTGCGAGCGAAGTGATCGAGCATTTGATCATGCCGGATCGTGTCCTGGAGGAATTTACTCGTGTTCTCAGGCATGGCGGCCATATCTTGCTGACCGTTCCGAACGTCGCGTTTTGGCGGTTCCGT
>JANOKE010000710.1:0-1575 GCA_031419135.1 Gemmatimonadaceae bacterium | reverse complement strand
ACTCACGACGACGCGTGGTTGCGGCGCGGTGGTGACGCCCTTCGCCGTGCCTGGCAGCGGCGGCGCTGGATGCGCCTGCAACTTCGCCGCTTCCGCCTCGGCGATGCGCTGCCGTACGGCAGCGGTGATGGCGAGCGATTCCGCCCGTGAGATAACCACCGGAACCTGGATGCCGGCAGCGCTGTCGGTGCTGTTGCGATACACAACCACCGTTTCCGGTTTCACCGTCGGTGTCGCAGTGACCGCGTTCCTGGCGATCTGCAACACGGGCGTGCGATCGCCACCCGGTCCGGCATCGCGCGCCGTCAGGGTATCGACGGCAGACCCAACGCGTGGTTTTTTCATCTGCTGGGCGACGGCGAGTGTCACGGCGATAACGGCCAACACGCCGGCCACCCGTGTCCATGGTCGACGCGCTGGTCGCGCCGCCACGCTGCTGCCGCTCGACAAGGCCGGCAGCGCATCGAGATCCGCCAACAGCGCCTGTGCGGACTGCGGCCGCTTGGCAGCGTCTTTCTCCAGACAATGCATGATCACGGCCGACAATCCTTCCGGAATGTCCGCGAATTGATGTGGCGGTTTGGGCGTTTCGGTGAGCTGTGCGGCCATCGTCGCTTGCGGAGACGAACCACCAAACGGCGACCGACCAGTAAGCAGCTCATACGCCAACAGTCCCACGGCGTAGATGTCCACGCGATGATCGGCGGCAGGATCAGCGGCGAGTTGCTCGGGCGCCATATACGCCGGCGTGCCAATGGCCATGCCGGTGGAGGTACCGCCACCGGCCATCGGGATGGCCGCACTGAGCGCCTTGGCCACACCAAAATCGGTCACGAGGGCATGCATGCCCGACGTGAGGATATTGTCGGGTTTGATGTCGCGGTGCACGATGCCACGCGCATGCGCGTAGGCCAGCGCGTCGACCACGTCGTGCAAAATGCGCACGACATCACGGGCGGGTAGCCGAGTGGCCTTCGTGAGCGCGGCGCGAAGCGACTCGCCCTCGATGAACGGCATCGAGAACCACAGAATGCCGTCTTCGTCGCCGGTCGCAAGCAGCGGCACAATGTGCGGATGCTGCAGTTGCGCCGCCAATTGGATTTCGCGGCGGAAGCGCTCGACGTTTACACCGGCAGCCAGTTCCGGCGGCAGCACCTTGATAACCACGCGCCGCTGCAACGCGCGTTCGGTGGCCAGGAACACGCGCGACATGCCGCCGCCGCCCAGCTCCCGGTCAATCTGGAAGCTGGCGTCGATGGCGTGTTGGAGGCGGAATTGGAACTCGGGCGTCACGGTGGAGGGGAAATCAAGACGGGAGACGGAAGACGGGAGTCGGGAGACATCCCGTCGGCTAGCCAGCATCGCCGGTACCGAAATTACGGCTTTTCGAGCCACGTGCTGCTCGTTTGACCCATTCCGGCGACCAAATGTTGCGTTGTCGTACACTGTTCAAACGTCAGAGCGCCACGCACTAGACGAAAAAAGGTGCAAACTGTTAATTGGCAACGGTTTACAGCGGCCGCGCGTAGTGCGCGCCGCCAACCATCAACCAATCCGACGGGTTGACCGCCACCC
>JANOKE010000709.1:0-2114 GCA_031419135.1 Gemmatimonadaceae bacterium | reverse complement strand
CCATATTTGCGGCCACGGCGGTTACCACTCCGCCTGACGAACCGCCCGGAGAAAAGCGAACGTCATACGCATTGCCGGTGCGACCAAACGAACTGCTGCGGTTGGTGTCACTGTTGGCCAGGTCGGGCATATTCGCGAGCCCGATAATGATTGCACCGGCTGCGCGGAATTTCGCCACGACGGTGGCATCACGAGGTGCGACGAGCTCATGGCCTGCACGGTTGAAGCCCTCCCAGCCAGCGGTGGTTACCTGACCCGCAACACTGGTATTGGCCTTGATCACGACGGGCACGCCCCAGAGTGGGCCATTAACACCGCCGTTGTTCGATGCTGCCGCATCTTGGCGCGCGGCCTCGGCCAGGGCCTCGGTGCGCAGGACGGTTTCAATCGCGCCGTAGACACCGTTGTAACGATCGATGCGATCGAGGTGCCACTGCACAACCTGCGTGACGGTGTACGTCTTGTTCTTGTAGAGTTGCTGCAGCCGGGGCACCGTGATGTCCAGCAGGTCGCGGTCGATGGCCGCGTGCCGCTGGGCAGTGTCTGGCGTGGCCCGACAAGCAAGCGCGAAAGCGACCGATGCGATCAGCGCGATGCGTGCAGTTTGGTGGCTCATCGGGAAAGCATATCATCCGACCGTTGAGCGCGCCACACGTTCGTCATCGTCGCTCGGAAACGGAAGGTCGACTGGCGGTTTTGTCGCGCGAAGCCCCATCCAAGCCGCCGAATCTCAGGCAAACTCTTCGATGAGGTGCGCGCGAGCCTCAACCAGATCATGCGACTGGCCTGAGCGGGCGTCAACCCGGCGCGCAACCTCGTCTGGGGGAGGTCGGCGATACAGCGCACCGCCCAGCCAAAACAGCGGCAGCGCGGTCACCGCGAGGGCGATCGGATACCACGCCGGTCCCAGGTCCATCGGCACCGTCGCCCCCGCACCGGCCGTTGCCAGCACGGTGCCAATGAGTCCGCCAATCATCGCGCGGCGCATTGGCGCGCACGGTGCGAGCCGGGCCGTGAGATACATGCCGAGTTGCTCGCCCCGGCGTCAGAATCGATAGATCGCCGCGATCCCGGTGGTGGTCGGCATACGGTCTGCAGGAACCACCACGACCTTGCCACCCAGCTTGGCGGCCATTTCCGTCAGGTCGTCCAACAGGTCATCGACATCGGGGAGCGACAAGTCGGCCAGTGTGATCTCGCCTGTCTCGGCGCTGATACGACCCGGAATGACGCGATCTGCCTCCACGAGCAGTGTGGCGACGCGTCCTGAGACAACAGCCGCCGCCACCGTGTTCAGGTCGTCTTCCCCCAACTCGTGCGCCCGTGCACTGCCGAATTCATCGATGGTCGCATCCAGTCGCGCAAGATAGAGCGGCTCGATGACTTTCCACGCGCGCTCGCGAAGTTCCTCGAGTGAGACGGAGTCCGGGTTCACGTCGATATCTTCGGCCACCAGTTGACCGTTGTGACTGAGCTCGTGGAACATGCTTCGATGGGCCGGCAGCGTGGCGAGGATCAGCGGCAAGCCCGACGGCTTTGAATGATGCTCGGTGATCGCACGATCGACCGCCCGGAAGAATCGTTCCGCGTCCAGATCCTTCTCCTCCACCTTCTCAATATGGCCGTGATGCATGCCCGTGTGCGATCCGCCCACGCCACCGTACGACCCAACGGTCTGATGTGACTCGGTGACCAACTCGCCCAGCGCGTCGGTCGTGGTTCGTGGCACAAGTGCATTGGGTTCGATCTCGTCGAGTCCGTATTGATTGCCTTCGAACAGTCTCATGTGCTGTCGGTTAATGCCGAGGACCTGATAGCGATCGGCGGACTGACGAAGTCGCAGTAAGGGTTTCATGTGAAACGTGTCCGCCACTACCGCCAACTCGGCCACCGGTCGCTGCAGTTTGAAAACGCGAAACGTGTCCTTCCCGCCAAGCACTGCGAGACCATCACGCGAATGCGTCCAGAACTCGTGATCGCCCGCGAGAGCAACGAACGGCTCCAGCATCACCGCGGCTTCCGCGGCGGAGACGCTCTGCAGCAGCGATGCCTCGAGCGCCTTCACCAGATTTCGGAATCGATTCGGAGCCTGCGCGTTTTCAGGATGGTGGGGA
>JANOKE010000708.1:0-26283 GCA_031419135.1 Gemmatimonadaceae bacterium | reverse complement strand
CGATCCCGAAAAAACCGATCAGCTCCCGCTGGAGAATGGCGAACGCGTGCATGTCGGGGTCCGGATTTCGGGTACGGGCGGGTGTCAGTCGCGGGCGGCGACGGCACAGGAATGGCGTTCGTCGGTCGCAGAGCATACGTTCGTCCGCTTCGGTCCGCAACGCGCACACCGTACGGGGTTCATTCCTTCCCTTCCGCCTATTTCTCGCACCATGTCCACTCGACTGCGACCCCTCGCTGTAGCCCTGCTCGTCCTCGTCACCGCGGCCGTCCGGAGCGATACGTCACCCGTTGATCTGATGATGGTCGCCAAGATCCGCGAAGAAGGGCTGCAGCGCTCCCAGGTCATGGAGTTTGAGGGCTACCTCGCCGACGTACTCGGCGCCCGGCTCACACTCTCCCGCGACATGCAGCGCGCACAAGCATGGGTGCAGGGCCAGATGACACGCATGGGGCTCGCGAACGTGGCCGCTGAACCCTTCATGGACTTCGGCGTCACCTGGGACAACGAGTACGTGTCGTTACATCTGCTGGAGCCGGACTATCAGCCCATGGTGGGCTATCCCGTGGCACACACGGCCAGTACCAAGGGAAAGCAGGTAGCGCAGGCGGTGATTGTCGACTTGCTGGTGAAGGCGGATCTCGACAAGTATCGCGGCACACTGAGAGACAAGGCCGTACTCGTCACCCCGCCAGCGTTGATTGATTTGACGCCGCTCACCAACGGCGTGCCGCGTCTCACGCAACAAAATCTCGACGTGCTGGAGCACACGGTGATCGTGCCCCCGCGCGCCACACCGCCGCGCACCGTGCGCAATCCCGATCTGCTCACCGCCGACGAGAAAATCGCCTTCTACGCCGCCGAGGGCGTGACTGCGGTGTTGCAATGCGAAAGCGGATGGCTGGGCGCGGTGCGCGGGTTCTCGCGCCCAGGGTCCCGCAATGACCAGTGGTCGCGCGCCGGCATGCTGGCGTCACCCGTGATCGTGGCCATCACCCCTGAGCACTACAACCGCATGTATCGCATTCTCAGACGCGACCTTCCCGTGAAAATCGAAATAGAGGTGCGCAATCGTATTGGTGATCGGGTGGAACAGGCCGTGAACCTGATGGGCGAGATTCCCGGCAGCGATCTCAAGGACGAAGTGGTGATGATCGGCGCGCATCTGGATACCTGGCATGCCAGCCCCAATGCCAGCGACAACACGTCAGGTGTTGCAGTGTCGCTTGAAGCCATGCGCATTTTGAAAGCCGTTGGGGCCAAACCGCGTCGCACGATTCGCGTGGCACTGTGGGCAGGCGAGGAGCAGGGTTTGTTCGGATCACGCGCGTACGTGAAGCAGCACTTCGGCAATCCGCGCGATCCCGCTGTGGGCGTGAAACCGGCGTACGACAAACTCTCCGCCTACTTCAATCAGGACTACGGGGCCGGTCAGTATCGCGGCATCATGCTGCAGGGTAACGAACAGGCCCGTGCACAACTCACCGCCTGGATGGAGCCGTTCCGCGATCTCGGGATGACCGCCGTGTCGAACCAAAGCCTGGGGAGCACCGACCATGTCGCCTTCGACGAGGTGGGCCTCCCCGGCTTCCAGTTCATTCAGGACCATATTCCCGGCACAGGAGGTCACACCAACCTGGACTTCTATGACACGATTCAGGCAGCGGACCTGATGAAGAACGCGGTGATCATGGCGTCGTATGCGTATCATGCGGCGAATGCGGATGCACGGATGCCGAGGAAAGCGGCGCCGTAGCGCTGTGGTTTCGATCAGTCCCGGTTCAGACTGAACTGGAATGGCTGCTGTACGAGTTGCATCACGCGTGTCCCCTTCAGCATGGCGGGGCTGAACTGCATTTCGACGAGCGCTGCGCGCACCGCGTCGGAAAACAGGTCATGATCGCTCTTCAATACCTTGAACGTGCGCATGTCGGCCTTGCCGTCCGCATCCACCACAAATTGTGCGAGCACCTGCCCTTGGATTTTTGCGTCGCGCAGGGCTGGTGGATACTCCGGACCGACGGTGCCGCTGCGCATCGCGACGGGTTGCTCGACCTGGAAATCGAAGTAGGGCTTGAGACGCGACGTAGCCGAGTCAACGGGTGCTTTGGGTCGCGGCGCTGGTGGCGCGGTGACGACGCGCTTCGGCGTTGCGAGAACCGCAGTTTCGTCGGCCAGGTAAAAACCAAATGGCTGCTGCACGAGCTGCCGCACGGCGGCACCGCCCTTGCGCGCTGGCGAAAAGCGCACCACTACCAGTGACGCGCGCACCGCCGCAGCGAATACGGAATCCGACGCAACGAGCACTTTGATCGACGCCGAATCGACTGAACCGTCGGTGTTTACCACGAACTGGGCCAACACATTGCCCGAAACGCCGGCCGCGCGCTGCGCCGTGGGGTAGCGTGGCCCCACGCTTCCCGGTGCCATCGCAGCTGGCGTGTCAACCTGAAAATCGAAGTACGGCGGCGCGACAGGCGTTGGCGTATCGATCGTGGGTATCGCAACAGGCGCCGCCGATTCAGCAACCACTGGTGAGGGCGATGTAAGATTGCTGGCAATCCGCGACGAGCACGCCCCGGCAGCAGCGAGCATCGCCACGCTCAGTGCGATGGCGGCACGAATCCCTGGATAACGCACGGGCGAGTGATACATGGCCGAGATTCTCCTGCGCAGGTGGGAAGACGAGTTTGAAAGGAGTGGAACAAAGCGCGCCGACGCGTTGTGTTGCGCAATCAGTACCAGCAGACGCGCGTACTGCGTGCGATCGTCCGTGCCGCGCAGGGTGCGCGCGTCGCAATCAATTTCCATCGCGATCCGCAAACGCCGCGCCATCCACCAGAGCGGCAGATTCCATGGCAACATCGTGGTCGCGGCAACCGAGAGCCAAACCAGTGCCGGATCTCGCGCGCGACAGTGTTCGCGTTCATGCCGCAACACGAGCGCCCGAAGCCCGTCGTCAAATCCCAGTAGCCAGGAAGGAATCACAATCGTGGGTTTCAGCAGACCGATCACGGCAGGTCCCAGAGACTGATCCACGAGCACATGCTCACCATCAACCTGCGCGACACGCGCTCTCCGGCGCACCCGATACAGCGTTCGAAGTGCCAGCACGACCTGAACCAGCAGCAACGCGGACGCCGCGCTCCACAACACCAGCAAGGTCGGATCCAGTCGCTCATACCACCTTCCGAAAATCGGCAGCGGCAGCGCAGCGATCACCGTGGGCAGAGACGTCGCGGAGAGCACATTTTCGCTCCATGGCGCATACATCACGGCGGTGCTCGGAACGGGTGTGAGCACGAACAGCGCAACAACCGGCCAGCACGCCGCAATCGCCAAGGCCAGAGCCCAGAACATTCGTGTCGGCATGCGCAGCACCCGCAATCCGCGTTCTGCGGCGAGTGCGGCGATTCCGCAGAGCGCAGAAAAGAGCAGCGCCCCCAACATCCAGCGCGCGATCATGAGTCACCCTCGGACGTGCGTGGGCCCGTGGTGCGCCCCGCAGACTTGCGACTCTCGTCGCGGATCGAACGGGCAAGCGTCTGCAATTCGGCGGGCGAGACGTCATGATCATCGACCAACTGCGCCAGCAACGCGTGCGGCGAACCGTGAAAGAGTTGCGTGACAAGCCGAGACAGCGCGTTCCGTTGCGCGGTGTGCTGCTGCACCCGAGGGACGTACCGGTGGGCGCGTCCTTCCTCTTCATGACGCACAAACCGCTTCGCTTCGAGATTGCGAAGCACAGTGAGCACAGTCGTGTAAGCCAGCGGCGCGTCCAACCGCTCGCGCACCTCGGCCACCGTCCCCGAGCCGATCTCCCAGAGGATGGCCATCACGTCCAGCTCCCGTTCGCCCAGCGAGGCGTCCTTCATCGCTACTCCCGTCTGCAGAGCTAATTACTAACCTCATAGTAGATATGCACCGAATCGGCCCATTTGTCAACTATGACGATAGTAGACATCGTCGGACCGCACGGCGGATTCCGGGTCTCGGCGGTAGTTTGTGGCATGACCCCCAGAAACGTTGCCGCCGTCGCCCTCACCATCGTTTCGCTGGGCCTGCTCTGGCCTGGCCTCACCGAGCCAGTGCTCACGATCACCGCCTCGCTCAGCATACTCGGCACCACGCGTGAGCTATTCCATCGCACCCAAAGCATCGCCGAATCGGTGAAGAATCTGTACAACGCCGGCAACGTGTTTGTGGCGGGGCTGGTGTTGTTCTTCAGCATCACTGTGCCCGCCATCAAGGCCGTGCTGCTGCTCGCAATTCTCACGGTCAAGCAGCATGCTACCCGCCGACGGCTATTCCTGTTCGTGCGCTCGGTCAGTAAGTGGGCTATGGCCGACGTGTTCGTAGTAGGCGTGTTCATTTCGTATCTGGCCGCCAAGGCGACCGACGATCTCGATGCGATCGCCGAACGCGGGTTCTACTTCTTCGCCGCGTATTGTCTGATATCCAACCTCGCCTTCCAGTTGCTGGACGTGCCTGAGGAACGCCCGACCTAATTCGGAATGCGCGTTTTCCGCAACTGCTCGATCTCCGCCACCATCCCTTTCACCTGGGCTTCCACCAGCACGCGGCCCTTCGCGCGCGTGGCCAGTGTCGCATTGCCGAATGTTCCTGAGCGTGACCACACCTTTCCGTCGCGAACCGCTGCGGTGGAGTCACGCGTGAGCCCGCCCGCCCCAGGGTGATAGTCGTCCACCGCTTTCGCCATGTGCACGACACGGGGATACATGTACAGCATCATGGACGTTTCGAGTTCATCGGCGTGCGTACCTCCGGCCTGTTGACGCACGCGATCCTCGGCTTCCTTGCCTACGTCGAGGATATTCGTGAAGTGCATGACAATGCCGCTGGCCGTCAGACTGTCTCGCGACGGACCCAGGGCGCGCAAGGTCGATACGCCGGTATTGAGTATGTAGAACCGGCGTGGACCATGTCGGGCAATGGAGCGCACGATGTCCACGATGACGTCGCGCGCTGTGGCCAGTTGCAGTGACGTGGAGCCGGGATACTCCACGAACGACGGATAGAAGTGATAATTGACCGTTGGATAGAGCACCACGCGTGTTGCCGCCGAGACCCGCTTGGCGAAGTACTCCGCCAACAGCCAATCGTTGTTCAGCGGCAGATGCGGACCGTGCTCCTTGGCTTCGGCGCCAATGGGTATGACCACGATCGTTGCGGTATCCAGCAGGCGTTGCGCATCGGTCCAGGGGATGTCGGCAATACGCACGCTGCCCGGTTGCGCGGGTCGCGCGCGCGATCCCGTTGCGGCGCCCCGCTGCGCTTGCAGTGCCGATGCAGTGCACAGGACACTGCCGATCAACGCGAGTGCCGCGATCACACATCGTGTTGCGCGTTGCTCCCAGTGTTCGCGGTATTGCGCCACCCAATCGGCCACCTCGGTAAGCGGTTTTACTTCCAGCCGACACGTGGCGAGTTGCGCCAGAATCGCCCGCCGAGTTGGATCGGCGAGCGCGAACAGGGTGGCGCGGAGGTGGTCGTGCGCGATCACGTCGTGCTGGAGCAGTTGACCATCCAGTGAATGCCGAACCGGTCAACCAGACTGCCAAAAAATGCTCCCCAGAACATTTCCTGAAGCGGCATTTCCACTTTGCCACCGTCCGCCAACGCATTGAATAATCGAGTGGCCTCCGTGCGGTCATCGGGCTCGAGATTGATATACACGTTGTTCCCCAACACCACCTGGAATCCCATCGACTCCGGCGCGTCAGTTCCCATCAGCAGGTGTCCGCCCAGAATCGGCAGTTCCACATGCATCACCAGATCCTTGTCGGCGTCGGCAAGTTCTGGCTGACCAGGTTGCGCGGGAATGTCCCGAAAGCGATTGATCGGCGTCGGGAACTCGGTGCGAAAAACCGCCTTGTAGAAGAGAAAAGCCGCTTCAGTTGAACGCGGGAAATTGAGATAAGTGCTGACGCGTGCCACGATGCATCCTCCGGAAAGCGAGTGAAGGGTATTTTGAAGCTACTCGGCGCCGGTTACGATTTCGCCATAGTCAATCAACAATTCCTCGCCGCTCGCGATGTCCCGCAGCGCTACGAAGTAGTTGCCATCATCGATCGACATGATGTTCGGTGTGTCGGAGTGATTCAGGAAGCAGACCAGGTCCATTTTCTTGAATCCATCCTCCGGCACGAAGTACTGGTGCTCGTCGTACAGACAATAGTTCTCCACGAGAAATCGCGCATGCGCCGGGAGTGACTCCACATCGAAACGTGGGATCGCAACCCAGTGCTCCGGCGGGTCGGGTTTGCTGAACATGTCCCGGCAGCCCTTCGGAATGTCGGTGATGGCGAACACACCAATGCCTTCAATGGGCGAGGGCCGCAGCATGACATAACAGTCAGTGCGCAGCGCGGCAAGCAGTCGGTGGCGTGTCACGATGGACCCGAGTTGATGAGGCGCGTTTCTCTTTTTTCTACCGCAGGGGACGCGGGGCACGCAGAGAGAATCGCTATTTGAACAACAAAGAGTCGAATAGTTCGGACGTCACTGCAGCCCGCACACATGCCACATCCGTGCAGTTCCTCTGCGTACCCTGCGTACCCTGCGGTTAATTCAAAAACGTTCCGCCCAATGCATCGGTCTATCGCAGCGCCTGCACCACCGGCATCCGACTGGCCTTGCGCGCCGGAAAGAACCCGCCCACCACCCCCATCACCACCGCGAACACCACGCCCGACAGCAGCAGGAGCGGCGTCACCCGAAACGCGAACGCAATCTCGCTGAAGCTCGACCAGTTCGTGGTACTCGTCACCACCCCGTTGATGGGCAGCGCTATCAGACACCCCAGTACTCCGCCGACGAACGCGATGACGGCAGACTCCGCGAGAAAGCTCAGCAGCACATTCCGTGGCTTGAATCCCAACGTCAGCAATACCGCAATCTCCGGTGTACGCGACGAAATGGACGCATACATCGTGTTCACCGCACCGAAAATCGCTCCCACCGACATGATACTGGTGATCATGATGGCGAGGAAACTGAGCATCGCACCCAACAGCCTGGACTGATCGGCGTAGTACTTCGACTCCAGATGTGCGTCCAGTTGCAGTCGCTGATCACCCTGCAGTGCGCGCTTGGCTTCTTCAAAACCGGCCGGATCTTTCATACGAAACGTCACCGACTGGTACGAGCTTCCACCGCGCATGGCACCCTGGAACTGCTCGGCTTCACCCCAGACTTCCGATTCGAAACTCGAACCCGCCGCCGAGAACTGGCAGACCACCGTCCAGTCACGTCCGGCGAACCGCAGCTTCTCGCCAATCGCCGTGTTGCGATAGCGCAGCACCAACTTCTCTCCCACACACACCTCGCTCTGCCCGCTCGCAAACGTTCGACCGGTGATCTTGATGTTCTTCCGCACTTCGAAGGCGCGCTGACTCACGCCTCGGATCACCACGTTGGCGATGGCCGTTGAATCCACTCCCACGCGCGGAAGGTTCATCACCACGTACGTTTCCGGACTCACCAGCGGCTTGCCGTCGTTGCCCGTCGCCACCTGCGGAAAGCTCGCGATGATGCTCACGTCGGCACGTGCAATGCCGCTGGAGAGCTCCGAGTCGGCGCCCTTGCGCATCACCAGAATGTTGTCGTCACCACCGGTTTTGGTGAGCGCCGACGCAAACCCGTTGGCCAATGCCAGCATGGCAATGAATACGGCCACCACCAACGCAATACCCAATGCTGTAAACGCCGTCGATACGGGGCGTTGCAACACGCTCCGCACGTTGTAGATGAGCGGGATTTTCACTCAACCCTCCGCAACGCCTGCACCACCGGCATTCTGGCCGCCTGATACGCGGGGGTGATGCCGCTCAGCACCGACAGCAGCAGCGCGATCCCCGCACCCACCATCGCGGTGCCACTGGTAACGTGAAAGCCGGGCAGAAACCCAAAGGCATTGAAGTGCGTGGCCTTGGGTAGTATGACGGCGAGTCCGAGCCCGATCGCAGCGCCCGTCAGCGCCATGAATGCGGCTTCCACGATTACCAGCGTGAAGATGGTGCGATCGGTAAAACCCACCGTCTTGAGTACGGCCACTTCACTCGTGCGTTCGCGTTGATTCATGAGCATCGCGTTGGCCGCGATCAGCAGAATGGCAAAAACCACCGCCATGCCGATGGTGCCCATGAGCAGTTGAATGTTGCCAAACATTGTCATGAACCCGGCGCTGAACGACTGCTCGGTTCCGGTTTTGGTTGGTGCCGGTGAATTGCGAAACGCATCGTCGATGGTTTTCGCCACGATTCCGGACTGTGCCGGATCGTCAATACGCAAAATGAACCAACCCGGCGTAACGCGATCCTTGTTGCGTTCGTACAGGTAGTCGTAGTGGAACAGAAACTGCTCATCACCGTACGCCGGATCTTTCAGCGAGTACGTGCCGCGAATGGTAAATGTCCAGTCGCCCGGAAAGATCGTGCCCTGCAACGTCACGTTGTCGCCAATTTTCCAGCCAAACGCCTTGAGCAGCCCCTGCCCCACAATCACTGCCGTGCGTTCGCGCAGAAATGCTTCCTTTTGATCGGGCGGCACGATGAAGTCGTTCTTGTACATGTCGAGATACGACGCCGCGTCGATCGCGAAGGGGCCAATGAATTTCCTTCCGTCGCCATACTTGCCACCAAACCAGTTGGCCCAGGTGACGCCCGTGACATGCGGCACGGTCGCCAGCCGATTCGCATAGTTCTGTGGCAGCGGAAAGATGAACGCCGTCGCGTTCTGTACGATCATCCGGTTGGCCGCGCCCAGTTGACTCGAAATTTCGAGCTGCGTCACAACGGTGCGCAGTGAGGCGAACAGAAACAGCGCCAGTGCCACGCTCATGATCGTCAGCGTGGTACGCAACTTGTGCCGCAAGAGGTTGGACAGCACCAACGGGAAGAACTTCATGCGTGCACCTCCTGCCGCTCCACCAGCACGCCCTTCTCAAGGTGAAGGACCCTCTTGGCCCGTTCAGCAGCCTTGGCGTCGTGCGTGACCACGATAATCGTCTTGTTGAACTCATCATTCAGTCGTTGCATCAGCCCCAGCACTTCTTCGGAGCTCTTGGAATCGAGCTGACCCGTCGGTTCGTCCAGCAGAATCAACTGTGGGTCGGCCACGATGGCGCGTGCAATCGCTACCCGCTGCTCCTGCCCGCCGGACAACTGTCGCGGATAGTGATCGGTGCGATCGGACAGCCCCACCACACCCAACGCGATGGCCACGCGTTCCGCGCGATCGCGCTTGTTGAGATTCGTGAGCAACAACGGCAGCTCGACATTCTGGTGTGCCGTCAACACAGGCAGCAAATTGTACGACTGGAACACGAAGCCGATGGTGCGAGAACGCCAGGTCGCGAGCTGCGACGTATTCATGGAGCTCACGGCGGCTCCGCCCACCCGCACCGAACCGCTGGTCGGCTTGTCCAGCCCTGCCACGAGATTGAGCAACGTCGATTTTCCCGAGCCCGACGGACCCATCAGGGCGGTGAAACTCCCTTCGTCGAAATCGACGGTCAGTCCCGTATAAACATCGACCGCCTGGGTATCGCGTCGGAACGACTTGTAGACATCGCGGATCTCTACGAGCGCCATCGCTGCATCTCCAGCTGAAGTGTGGTTCCCTGCTCTATTGCCCGATCTTGACGCGCATGCCTTCGGTGGGATTTTCTACGCCCCCAATCAGCAACTGCTCACCACCGCTCAATCCGGATCGTACCTCGCGAAAACCAGCACTCACCGGCCCGGCTTCGATCTCACGCCGAGTGAGTTTCTCATCGCGCACCATCCACACCACACTTTTCCCACCGTCCTCACGCACCGCCGCCTGCGGTACCCGTACAACTGGCCGCGCCGCAGGTTGCGGAACGCCCGCTGGCACCGTGTCGGGTTGGAGAAAATCCACCTTGGCGCCCATTTCCGGAAGAATGCGCGAATCACGATCGGTGATGGAGACCTTCACCTGGACCGTCGCGCGCTGTCGGTCCGCCGTTGGCACAACCTGACGCACGGCCCCGCGAAATGACGTGTCGGGATACGCATCGAGCGTGATTCGCGCCCGGAGCCCTTTGCTGATTCGCGCGATATACGCCTCGTTTACATCCACTTCCACCTCGAGCGTGGCAAGGTCTGCCATGGTGACCACGGCACCGCGGGTTAAACCGCCGCCAACGCTCGGCGCTACCACTTCACCCACTTCGGCGTCCTTGCGCAGCACCGTACCGGTGAACGGCGCACGAATGATCGTATTGTCGTTGCTCGCCAGCGCGAGACTGAGACCTGCTTCCGCCACCCGCTTGCGCGCGGCAAACGCATTCACGCGTGCTTCAGCCTGCGAGGCCCGACTGTTCGCCGCATCCAGTTCCTGCTGCGACACCAGACTGGCATTCTGTGCACGCACGTCGCGTTGCCGACTCGCGTCACGCACGGCCTGATCGCGATCGGAGGTGGCTTCGATGAGATTTGCATCGCTGGCCGCCACATTTGCCTCAGCTTGAACGATGCCGGCCTGAAACTCGGCGTTGTCCAATCGCGCGATCACCGTTCCCTGCCGTACGTACGATCCTTCGCTGACACCAAGATAGGCCAACCGTCCAGCAGCCTTTGCCGACACCGACGCTTTCGTGCGGGCCACAACGTATCCGTTGGCGGTCACGCTGGTGGCGCCCGCCGAGCCACCACTGCCCCCGCCAACCGGTGCGCCCACGGTGGCGACTTGCACGGTTGGCACCGAACGCACGCGCATGTACCACCACGCCACAGCGATCAGCGCCGCGGCCGCGAGCAGCAAAATGAGATTGCGTGTCAGCGCGCTGCGTACGCCCGGCGGCGGTGCATCGCGATTGATACGCAGCCTGGCGAGGTCGGCGGGGGCGGACGAAGGCTGGGTCATTGGACTGACATTTTACGCGTGATCGCCGCGCTTTGGCAACATCATGCTGCGTCAGAGGCACGATAAACCGGGACTCCACCGGGGCATGTCGGTCGGGCGTGTTGTGATCTCATTCGACTTGAGCACACCCCGAGCATGCGGCACCGGACGTGTCAAGGCGGCGCGCGTTGGCGGCGAGGGCGGTACCGACCGGCCGGCAATTACGATGTTCGACCTTGGCGGCGTGCCCGAGCAAGGGCTCGGCGCGCCCATCGCGATGGTCACGCAAACACTTCAACCTTCGCCCGCACACCCGCCGCGCGCGACAGGCGCGCGTCACAGGTGATGAGCGTCGCCCCGAGGCCCTCGGCGAGCGCGACGTACGCGGCATCGTAGGCTGTGAGATTCTCTCGAAGTGCCCAAACACGCGGCATGAGTTGCGCGTGCCCGTGCCTCTCGATTGGTATTCCTTGCAACACCCGCAGCGAGGCGCGCGCTCGTGATTCGGTAAGTTGCGCGCGCGACGCGTATCGTCGTAAGACCTGGGCGATTTCGAGATCCAGCAGTTCCGGTGCGTGCAGCGATTCCCCTGCCTCGAACAACCGCGACTCGATGGCGCTCGCTGAGCCCGTTTGCAGCAACAGCTCCAGAATCGCCGACGCGTCGGTGACGATCACCGGGCTTCGCGTACCGCGCGCACCGCGGCTGCCGGCCGTTCACGGAGCTTTACCGGCTCAAGCGCCAATAGTCGCTCATGCAGCTCCGACGGCGTCATACGCGACGCCGATACCTCAAGCTCGTGACGCAAGTAGTCCGATAACGACATGCCGGCCAACGCCGCGCGAGCACGAAGTCGGCGATGCAACACATCTGGAACGTGGCGAATCTGGATCATCTTGGACATGTTAGAAACATGCTTACATGTGGAACACATGTCAACGGACGGCTTTCTGAGCCGGCCTCCGTCAGGACCCGTGCACCTTCCTGAGCCGGGCGATCGTGCGCCCATCCGCCACGCCACTCACGTTGCCGGAGGCCTCGCGGAGCTTCTGGTCGCACTGAAACTCCTCCAGCGCCGACTTGAACGGCTCATCCTCGCGCGGATCGATCGTACCCGCCCGATAGCCCAGGTTGTTCAGCCGGGCGATCTGTCCCGACTCCTCTTCGGCCGGATCGAGATTGCCGATGCGAAGGCTGAACGTCACCTCCTTCACGAGCAAGGTCCCCTGGGCGGCGGTCGGATCGATGTCGCGCTCGACAATTCCATCCGGATCCGACGTGACCTCCACCGGCGACCTGTCTATTTCCAGCGTGCATGTCTCGTCGGCGAACACAACGTCGAAGTAGTCCTTGAGGGCCAGGCGCACGGTGAGCTTGCGCGTGGTGACCTGAAAGGTGTGCACGATGGTGGACGCGGCACCGAGCGACTTTTCCGCCCTGTCCGGAATCGCCACCACATCGCCCGGGTGCAGGACATGGGGATTGTCTCGCAACATGCGGAGTTCGGCATTCGCGTCGTCGTCCCAGATAAGGCGCCAGTCGAAGAAATTGTACTGATGCGCGATCAGGCCAATGTGATCGCCCTGCTCCACGGTATGCTGAGTCATGCCGGATTCCACTCGCGCGCATCAAGGTCGGGAAAGCACACCGTGCACTGACCGGGAGCGAAGCCGTTGATGCGCGCCGCGCCGTATGTGTCGAGCACCCCGTTCACCTTCCGGCCATCGGGAAGTGTGATGCGATATTTCTGCCCGCCCACGGGCTTGCTGTCCTGGTCCACCAAACGGATCTCGATCCAGGTGGTGATGCACGGAACCACCGTCTGGTTGCCCGGAGAAGCGCTGGCCAACTGCTGCATCTGCTCGGCACGAATGGTCAGCATGTTCATCGGCTGGCCTGCGGTGTTTCCCGGTCGATGATATCGTGCAACAGTGGCGACAGCGAGAACAGCAGTTGCTCGCCGGGTCCTGTCCGTGGCGCGTTGAGCGCCACCAGCACGTATCGCAGCTTCTTGCCCTTCGCGTCGAGATTGAGCTGCACCGAATCGAACAGCATGCCATCGGCAATGCCGATCTTGGCAAAACCGCTGTCACCCGGTCGTGTAAGCCCACCGGTCTTGAGGGCATTGGTGAGCCAGCTCCCGTAACCACCGAAGCCAGCGCTTTGTGACATCAGACCGTTGCGCATACGATCGCATCCCGCCCTGTCCACGAGCCGGTCCTGGGCAATGAGCGTGTGCAGCGCCGCGAGTGACGCCGCGGTACCGCCCTGTTTGAAGTCACCACCTACGGGCGGCGGGCCCCAGATGGTGCCGCCGTAGCTGCCGCCACTCCACTGTCCGCCGCCTCGAGTGGGACTGTACAAGCCGCTCTGCCAGAGCGCCGAGTTGGCAAAGAGGAAGCTGATGCGCGTGGAACAGAAGTGCGCGGCATCGTTGTCCGAGTGCGGGATCATCTGAAACATCTGCGCGAAGAACGAGTCCTTGATCGTCACGGTAGCACCCCGTGCTGCCGGCGCCACGTCGAACATCTCTTCGAGTTTGGGGCCGCCTTGGTTGAACGTGGCGCCGCTCTTGTCCTTCACAATCAGCGGAATCTTCCTCCCATCGCGCAGGATCAGCGAGCCGGCGCGCTCGAGAAGGGGCCTGGCTGGGAAGAGGTTGATGCGCGGGGCCGTCAGTGCGTCGATCTGTGACAGCGACCACGACTCACGCGCTACCTCGAAGACATCTTCTGCGGTCTTCAGGTCTTCCAGGAAGGCGTGCACCTCGAGATCGAGCCGGCACTGGAAGATGGCGTACATGATACTGAGCTTGCCCGCGCTGCCGAGCGTTCCCTGCTCGAGATCGCGAAAGCCCGCGTACTCCGGCGCATTGACATCGCGCGTGAGATTCACAATGGCGATCTTGAGCCGCGCGAACTGCGGGTTCGCAGCCAGCATGGCGTCGAGGCGCGCCTGCAGGCTGGCCGTGCGCGTCACGCCGGACGCGGTGAGAAAGCCGGGATTGTTGCCGAAGTCCGAGAGCGGCGTGGCATCACCGGGCGTGGTGCCGCCACCCTGGAAGTGCAGCAGGTGCGCGAAATGTGTGAGTTTCGGAAGCGATTGCACGCTGCCGGGAATCTGTCCCGTGCCGATGGTTCCCGTTTTCGTCACGCGCGTGCCCCCCTCATGAGCCGTGCACCCGTTGCAGCCGAGTGCGCGTCGCGGCGTCCAACTGTCCGCTCGTCGCGAGCTGCTGTTCGGACTGAAAGCGCCTGAGCGCTTCCGCCAGGTCGAGCTGGCTCGGCGTGTCCACGTCCACGACGGCGAAGCCGATATTGCGAAGTCGTCCCTTGGCGCCCGAGGCGCCCTGGTCGGTGGTCGTCACCAGCAGCGGGTTCAGCTTGCCGACGTCCAGGTCGCGCTTGAGCTGCTGCACCTGCAACGTGACCGTGGTCGCGCCCACCGGAATGAATTCCCTGAGCATGCCGTTCGCGTCCGTGGAACCGCTCCGCGACCCGCCCGCGAAGGTGAGGGTGAATGCGGTGTTCGTGAGCGGTTGCCGATCGTCGTCAACGAGGAGGAGACGAAAGAGCTGCTGACCGAGTGGCACCCGCACGATCGCGGTGCGCGCGTCCAGCGGGACTTCCAGCGTTGGGCGCTTGGGCACATCGGGAATCTGCACGATGTCGCCGGGGTGCAACACGTGCGGATTGGGACGCAGCACGCGCAGCGCCGCGTTGCTGGCGTGATTGTAGATGGTGCGCCAATTGGGAAAGCCGTTCTGCTGGGCGATCGTGTAGAGGGTGTCGCCCTGCACCACGGTGTGGGCGGAAGCCATGAGTTGATTCAGGCGAAAGAAGTGATGGCGCGTTTGGTTGCTACGCGGATGTCAAAGCGTGGTCTTCCCTCTCGCCACCACGCTCGCATCAAGCGCGGGCTTGTCGCTCCCTTCTTCGCGGGTAGTGGCGGCGGGATCCGGCGTTTCTGATGGCAGCTTGGCTTTGGGTGGCGCGAGTGGGTCTGTGAATGGCGATGGCAGCGTGCTGACTGGTGCCGTTACAGGCGCAGACGTTGGCGCGCCGACAATTGCTGATGAAGTGGTCGTGGTACCGGCCGGTGTCGCAGCCACGATCGTGCCATCTCTTTCGCTCACCAGGGGTTCGGGAAAGTGCGCGGCCGAAGCAAAGCCCACTTCCACCTTTCCCTCGGGAATGCGATTAAAACGCGCGACGCCGTTGGCGTCCGATGTGGCCGGCACCACGAGTCCGTCGGCCCGTCGCAGGATCATCTGTTCGCCGGCGAGCAGTACACCGCGTTCGTCGTGCACTTCGACTTCCACGAAATGCTTGATCGGGCTGTCACGCGCGGTTTCGCTGGCGAGGCGCTGGTAGAAGCGACAGGCAAAGGTGTCGTTGTCCACAGGAACGCGACGCTCGAGCGCCTGCGGCGTGCGGCGCAGTGCTGCATCCGACCAGAATCGCTTGCGACAGCCGACGGTGCTTTCGAGCGCCCGTGGACACGGCCATTTCGCGGGATCGACGATGGTCGTGGAAGGAAAGAGATACACGACGACGCGCCGGTTGGCCTCACCCGCGAGATCGCGCGCGTCCTTCCGGCTTGGGCTTTGAAAATCCTTCGTTTGGTCCGCCGAGAACATGATGAGCGGATTGAATTCGCTGCACCCCTGAATGGCGGCCTTGCCCTTGGCATCGCGGCCATTGCCGAGGAAGGCGGTTTGGGGAAGCACGAACGGATTGCCATCCGGATTCTTGCTGATGGCGCCCATGTACTGGCCAAAGAGCGCCGGTCGCGAGAATACCTTCGTGTCGTCGCCGATGGTATCGCGCATGAGGGCGAGCGCGAAGTCCTTGTCACGGCGCCAGTCATCGCCGCCATGCGGCTGCTTGAAGAGCTGCTCCCACAGGTCGACGCGTCGTGTAAGCAACGCAAAGAGCGCCATCGCGCGGCGACCGGACAAGGTCTTGTTGTATTCGTCGTTGCCGGTCGTGTCGGCGTGGCCGAAGATCGAGGGCTGCGCTCCCGGATTCGCCTTTATGATACCGATCAGTTCGGCGAGATCCTCCGTCATAGTCGGGAGCAGCACCGACGAATCGAACGCAAAGTGCGCGTCCACCAGCTCCCACAGCGCGATGGGTTGGAGCTCCGAGCGCAGCGTGTTGTGTTGATCGCTCTGGTCGGTCGGGGCGACGAACACCGTGGTGGGCATCGTGTACGGTATCGCCCGGGTCCGGATTTGTCGATGATGTTCGCGGAAGGACGACCGGGTACTGCGACTGCGCGGATTCTGCGGATGACGCGGATGGGGTGAAGATTCGACTGTCCGCACGACGCGTGCTGCAAGCTCAGTTGGACCCACGCGAAGCCGCGTCAACGCAACTCGATGAAGTCGATACGCGATGCCCTCGAGAAATAACGCCGTCTCGTCTCCTTCCCGAGAACCCTCACGCCAGTTGGCGCCGCACCGCCGGGATGGTCATGATCCGGGTAGTTCCGGCTTTCGTTGAAGATCTCGACGCCGTTGAAGATGTCGATATGGTCACCGGTCTTACCGCGGCCGAGGTTGTTGAAGTACACGATCCCGTGTCGGCCACCCAGTCTGCTGTAGGCTCTCTCTCGCTCGTGCTGCTGGAATCTCATCGAGAATCCGAATCGCTTGATCAACAGTTTCATCAGTTCATGAGCTCCCACGATGTGGGGCTCGTTGAACGTGCATCGGCCAAGCTCCGTACCATGGATGCGCGCCTTGTCGCCGAACCTATCAATGGCGGCTTGATGCCACTCAGCGACGGTTCACGCTCGTACAAAGCACCGGGAACCGACCGATCGACGAAGGTGCCGGCAAGCAGACATCATGCCGTAGGCACGTGCCAACGTGTTGGTGTCTGTGCTCATGGTTTCACCTCTGGCGGTTCTGTTCTGTTCGCGTAAATGCGCAAGTGGCGAGTCGGGCGCGGGGCGACTGCTACCGTGCCCGGCGATGCGCTTCCTCTGAGAGATTCGGGCGTTCGCATGATTCCGCCAATACGTCATGCGACGTATCGCGATGAAGTCCGGCCCGCCCTCGCGCTGACAAGACTCGGATAATCGTCTGCGCACGCCAATACGTCGCATGACGTATTGGCCACCGGATCGGCTCCGTGAATCTTGCTGGCGAGCCGGCGCCTCCTGGTGGACTCGACCGC
Organism: Gemmatimonadaceae bacterium; assembly: GCA_031419135.1. Taxonomy (GTDB): domain Bacteria; phylum Gemmatimonadota; class Gemmatimonadetes; order Gemmatimonadales; family Gemmatimonadaceae; genus Gemmatimonas. Next base: position 9,208 of record JANOKE010000708.1, on the reverse strand, counting down.
GATCGACACATCGACGGGCTGCTCAGCTCCCCCTCATCTGTTTGTGGTATGCGGCCCCTCAGCAGGATGGCACGACGTGCCTTCCGCGAACCCCGGAGATCGATATGCGCACGCGAATCGGATCATCGTTATCATTCGCCGCCGCGGTGGCTCTGGCGGCCTGTGGTGGTGGCGAGAGCGGAAACGTCACTCGCCCGGTCGTACAGACGCCGGTGACGGTCAGCATCTTCCCGGCCACCGTGACACTCGGCGTGGGGGCGTCGGTTGTGCTGGCCGTGTCGATCGCCAGCGGCAAAGCGACCCCGTCGCCCTCGCTGGCGAGCTGCACCAGCACGGTCGCGTCTATCGTGACCGCGAGCGCCTCCAACGGGAACTGCGCCGTGACCGGAGTTGGTCCCGGCACTACGACAGTCAACGCGACGTCGTCGACCGGTCAGCAAGCATCGGCCAGCGTCACCATCACCGCGTCACTCGAAGCATTGACGGGGTTGTCGTTGGCATCGTCGTCTCTCCCGTTGTCCGTCGGGCAAACCCGCGCGCTCACGACGTTGACGGAGACCGGCGGCGCGGGCGTGATCGTCAGTCTGGCGTATGCGAGCAACGATGCCAGCATCGCCTCAGTGGATGCGCAAGGACTGATCACGGCGGTCTCAGCGGGGACAGCGCTGATTACGGCGACGGCGACCGGCAGTGGCGCAGGCTTCGCGACCAGCCAACGCGCAGCAACGGCGACCATCACGGTAATGCCGTACGCAGTGACGAGTCTCTCGGTCCAGGCAAGTGCAACCACTCTGCCGCCAACACAGACCGCACAGCTGACTGCGACCATAGCAACGGCTCACGTTGGCGTGAACGTGAATACATCCTACACGAGCAACGCGCCCGTCGTCGCTGCGGTCTCTTCCACCGGGCTCGTGACCGGCCGGTCAGCAGGCGCGGCCGTCATCACTGTACGCGCCAGTGGCAGCGGCGTCGGTGTCACGGCGAATGCTCTCGTAGACTCGGTATGGATCAAAGTGACTGACGTGCCGGCCATCACGAGCCTGACAGTTTCCGCGAGTCGCACCAGTGTACCCGTCGCGCAAACCGCGCAACTGACGCCAACGGTGACGACGGCCCACCCTGTGGTGAGTGTCAGCACGACGTACGAAAGCAGCCTGCCAGCCGTGGCCGCGGTCTCCGCAGCGGGACTCGTGACAGGCGTCGCACCAGGCACCGCGGTCGTCACCGTGCGTGCGAGCGGCAGCGGTGGTGGATTCACGCCCACAGATCGCTCAGCGTCGGTGACAATCACGGTCACCGCCTTGCCGAACGCGTTGACCGGTCTCGCCGTGTCAGTGAGCCGCACCAGCATTTTCGTTGCGCAGACCGCGCAAGTAACGGCGACCGCCACGACCGCCGGTTCTGACGTAAGCGTGATCACGACGTATGAGAGCAGTGCCCCTGCGGTCGCAATAGTGTCTGCGTCCGGCCTGGTCACCGGCGTGGCCGTCGGCAGCACCATCCTCACGGTGCACGCCAGCGGCAGTGGCGAAGGCTTCACGCCCTCGGTTCGCTCGGCGTCGCTGACAATTACCGTCACCGCCTTGCCGAACGCGTTGACCGCCCTCACCGTGTCAGCGAGTCGCACCAGCATGCCGATCACACAGGCCGCACAATTGACCGCGACCGTGACGACCGCCGGCGCTGGCGTGGATGTGAGCACGACGTACGTCAGCAGTGTCCCTGGAGTAGCAACCGTCTCGGCATCCGGTCTTGTGTCCGGAATGGCGCCGGGCTCAACAACCATCCGGGTGCGCGCGAGCGGCAGCGGCGCTGGGTTCACACCAACCGTGCGTTTAGACTCGGTTACGATCACGGTCACGGCGTTGCCGAACGCACTCGCCGATCTCGTGCTCTCCCCGGGCAGCGCGACGCTCCCGAGCGGACAGTGGGTCACGCTCGTAACCCAGGCCACGACGGCGGGGCAAGGCGTCACCGTTCGCTTCACGTTTGTCTCCAGCAATATCGCGGTCGCCACCGTCGATAGCGCCGGTCGAGTGACCGCCGCTGCGCCCAGCACGGCATCGATCACCGGCACGACCACGATCACCGTAACCGCAACAGGCAGCGGGGCTGGCTACACGACGAATCAGCTCACCCGGCAAGCAATCATCACGACCACAAACCTGTTCAGCCTCGGCGTCGGATACAGCCTGCAGCAGTTCTCCAGCATCCCCGAGGGACGGTACCGGCGTGGCGCTGCCAACGGAGAGCCGAATGAGCAACCCGTGCGCACTATTTCCATCAGCGCATTCCGTATGCAGCTCACCGAAGTCACCCAGGGGCAGTGGCGTCAGGTGATGGCAGGGACCGCGTTGGCGGGTCCACGCTACTTCACCCCCTGCGGCGATCTCTGTCCTGTCGAACAAGCATCGTGGAGCGAGATTCAGCAGTTCATCACACGTTTGAACCAGCAGGATCCAGGAAAGGGGTATCGGCTCCCGACCGAGGCCGAGTGGGAGTATGCCGCGAGAGCGGGCACCACTGGCGACTTCAACGTGGATGGGCAAACCGCTGCCGCACTGGGCTGGATCAACGGTGCTGCCCTGGCACCGGTCGCCCAGAAGATTCCGAACGCGTTCGGGCTCTTCGATACCCATGGCAACACATTCGAGTGGGTGGCCGACTGGTACGGCGACGCGTACTACGCCTCGAGTCCATCCCTGAATCCCATCGGACCCGCGTCGGGTGCGACTCGCGTTTTGCGCGGCGGAAACGTACTCACACCGCAGTACTTCGCGCGCTCGGCGTTTCGGCTGGACTTGCCGCCCTCGGCCACTGGGCACGGCTTTCGGCTCGCTCGGGTCCCATAGGCGAGCGTTTATCCTGCTACTCATGATTTGAGCCACGCGAGGACAACGATAGCGCTGGGGTCAGAGTCGTTGAATTTCAACGATTCTGACCCTTGAAGAACTTGTTTGGCAGCGCCGGGGAGAGGTCCACGTCGCCCCCTGGACTCGAATTGAACCTTCGTCCGTGTCCTGGTAGCGTTATGAGAATGCCAAACTTTGCGTCCTACGCTGTCAAGCTGGAGCCTCTCGAAGAGGGAGGGTTCATGGTGACCGTCCCGGTTCTCCCGGGGTGCTTTTCATATGGAGAGACCCAGCAAGAAGCGCTTACAAATGCTTCTGAGGCGATTGGACTGCACGTCGAGGGTCTGATTCAGCACGGGCAACCAGTGCCACTCGAGACACACGTCCGCCCATCACACCGATCGTTCAGGTGCCGCTAAAAGCCAGCGCCTGATTAATGACCCGTCTCCCAACCGTTATGGCGCGCGAGATGGTATCCGCGCTGAAGTGAGCGGGATTTCTTGAAGATGGACAACGCGGAAGCCACTTGCGGCTGTGGCACCCTGAGAGACAGCTCGTGGCAGCGGATGTGACGCGTGGCTTCTAGACGTGCGCGTCGCGCCGCAGCGCCCGATTACGGGGATCCTTGCGCACTGTCTTCTCATATCCGCAATCCGGTGTCCCATCGCCGGTTTCGCCCTTCTTCAGTTATCAGGGTATCGTGGTGCCCGTCCTCTTTCCCCTCACCCCTCTCGCCGTTTCAGTCCGAGCTCGCGTACGACTCCAAATACCCGCACCGCGTGCACCGATACGTCACCACCTTGTGCGCATCACGGCCCTTGGTGTGAACGCCGCGCCAGAACGACTTCACCACTGCCCCTTCCACCCACTCCTGCTCCTGGGTGGCGTTGGCGTGACCGTGATCGACAATAAATCCCGTTTCCATCGGGCTCTTGCAGCGAAGACAATCGATGTGAGACATCGGCGCTCAGGGTTCAGGTGGCGGAGGAGTAACCGCGTGCACTCAGGAACGAACGCACGACGAATGAATGGTAGCCCAGCCTGAGCAAATCTGACGAAATCAGTGCGGTCCCGACGAACCCGCTGAGCGCCCCTGCAACCCGCGCAGGAAATCGAGCCGCAGTTCCGTCCAACCATCCACCTGCACATGCTGCACGCGAATCTCGTGTACGCCACCGGCGATGATCGCGTAGTCCGGCATCGTTTCGTGGGGCGTCCAGTGATCGATCACCAGCTTCCCGTCCACCCATACGCGAATCGCATCATCGCTCAGGGTGCGCAACGTGTGCATGCCCGGCGACAGCCACACTCGGCTGGTTGCCTCGAGCGCCATACGCGTGGCTGGTACACCGGCGATTGACGGACGAGACCACATCCAGTCCAACCGCGACAGTGACCGTGTCATCACCGGCGTACCGCGCAACAACACATCGAATGCTGCTTGTCTGGTGCGCGGATCGGTGCTGTCACTCCACGCGAACACGCGCACGCTCCACGCCTGCTTCGGTTGGAATAGTGTGAATCCAAACGGAACCGCCGCGCCCGCTACGGTACGCGCACCACGCGGTGACACGGTGGCTTCGCCGATATAGGCGAGCTGTACCGACACATCGCCAAGACTGTCCTGATGCGGCGTCACCACCAGCGTATCACCAACGATCCCGGCACGACGCGAAATGGCATACACGCCGCGCCGCGATACCACACGCCAGCGCCCCGGTGGTCCTGCCACGCGCAGACGCAGCGGCATTGACCGCACGCTGTCCAGTGGCCACAGCTTTGGTGACCGCCAGTCGAAAGGACCCCACTCGTCCACTATGATGGCCGATCGATCCCGGTCGGCCACGGGGCGACGCGGCCATGAGACCGGCGCACGATCTATCGCAGGCACGCTTACACCCGACTCGCGCATGAGGAGCGCGGGATCACACGCCGAGTCGAGCGTCCGCCCGACATTGTCACTCGTATCGACCGGACTTGTTTGCAGAATCGTCCACGGCCTGTTTACGCCCACGAAATCGTTGCGCGTGATCCGATAGTCGCGGCTCTTTGTGTCGCGATGCCTTGGGTACCCCCAGTCGCTGGGTTGAATGGGATTGGCCCACAAACTGATGCCAATGCTGTCGCCACTCGCATTTCCCTCGAAGCGATTGCGCTGAATTACGTTGTCCTGTCCATGCTCGATGGCGATGCCGATCCGATTGCGAATGAAACAGTTGCCAATCACACGCGAGCCGTAACTGTAGCCGCCCCACAATCCGTGATCGCTCCCTTCAACACGATTGGCCAGGAAGTCGTTGCGACTGAACGTGGACTCCATACCGTTGGTGGGCGCAAAGCTGAAATCATTCGCGTAGAACATGTTGTCATTCACCCCACCCACGCCGGTATCCATGGTGGACTGGCCCGCCCAGATGAACAAGCCGTCGCCGCCGTGCGTGACGGAATTGAACGCCACCACGTTGCGCAGGCATTGCTCGAACATCAAAATGCCCGCGGAGTCCTGTCCTCGCCGATAGAAGCCCTGGCTGTATCCACGCACGTTGTAGTCGATACGATTGCCAACGATGGTATTGGCGTTGGCGCGATACATGCCAATACCCAACCCCGAGTTGAACGAGAAGTCGTTGTCGCGAATATCGAGCGAGTCGGTGCGCACCAGCATCAGGCCGTTCATTCCCTGCTCAACGCGATTACCCGTGATGGTGCCACCACGCACATCGGACAGATAGATGCCGGCACCAAAGCGCAGCCACTCATTCGCGTCGTTCTTGTGATACGAGAGCCAGTCCGCAAGACTCTCGTGTTCGACAAGGCTGAACAGACGCGGCTTCCAGTTGTAACTGAAATCGTTGCTGTCGAGGGCGAGCCCCTGTGTCCCTAGCGCCATCAAGGCGATCTTGTAGCCGCGAACCGTCGCACCGACAATGCGCACGTTGCGACCCCCATCAATGCGAATCGCCACGCCACGCGCGCCATCGGGGTCGGCCGAGGGAGCGATCCCTTCCAGCACAACGCCACGCAGGTCCAGCGTGATACCGTCACCACGCACGGTGATCAGTGCGCTGTCCAGTGACGCCGGTGCCTGGAGTCGATACGTGCCCGGTGTGATACGCGTGGAACGTGTGATCACCAGCCCGGCGCGTGGCGCGACACTCGGCGAAGACTGGGCGTGGAGGCGCGGATGTTGCACCAGCGAGCACAGCAGCAACATTGAACCGCAAAGGTCGCTAAGTACGCGAAGTGGTGCTTTCACTGTTCCTTGGTGTTTGGGAAATCTCGAATCAAAAACTTGGCGACCTTCGCGACCTTCGCGGTAGAATGCCGTTCAGGTCCAACAGCGCACACCACCTGCACCGAAGCCGACAACGAAAGGGATCGGCGCCGAAAAGGGGACAAGACCGCTGGCCAATAGTGCGCCTTGCGTACCAACACGGCAACAGCAGACGTTCCCCCTCTCTCGCACCGCCGGAAAACGCGGTAGCATATCCGTCATGGACCGCCGAGATTTTCTTGCCGATGTGACGCGCGCCGCCGCCCTCTGCGCCGTCGTCCCCAATGTCTGGCGCGTGACATCCCGCCCGCGCCTGGCCGACGACCCCTTTACGCTGGGCGTGGCCTCTGGCGACCCTACCGCCACCGGCGGCGTGCTCTGGACCCGACTGGCGCCACGACCGTTTGAACCCGACGGCGGAATGATCGATCGCACTGTCGTCACGTGGGAAGTGGCCGACGATGACGGCTTCAAGAAGATCGTCAAGACCGGGCGCGCAACGGCTGGTCAGGAACTGTCCTACAGTGTGCACGTAAACGTGGACGGGCTCGCTCCCGACCGTTGGTACTTCTACCGCTTTCAGGTTGGACAGGCCACAAGCCCGGTGGCTCGGTTCCGCACGGCACCGGCCGACGGTGCCATGACACCGCTGCGACTGGCCGTTGCGAGTTGCCAACGTTGGGATCAAGGTCTCTTCACCGCCTTCGAGCATCTGGCGAAGGAAGAGCTCGATCTCGTGGCGCACCTGGGTGACTACATCTACGAGTACTCGAGTCCCGCCAGCGCCATCCGCAAACACCAGGGGCTCGAGATTCGCACCCTCGACGATTACCGTCGCCGCTACGCGCAGTACAAGAGCGATCCCGCGCTGCAGGCGGCGCACGCCCGCTGCCCGTGGGTTGTCACGTGGGACGATCACGAGGTCGATAACAACTACGCCGGCCTGGTGGACGAGAACGACATGGCATCGATCGACCAGATGCGCTCGCGCCGTGCGGCCGCATATCAGGCGTGGTGGGAGCACCAACCCGTGCGTGTTCCGCGGGCAACGTCATGGGCCGATCTCAGCATCACGCGCACGATCAACTGGGGTGCGCTGGCGCGCTTCTGGATGCTGGACACACGGCAGTATCGCGACGACCAGGCGTGCGGCGATGGTACCAGAGCTGTTCCGTGCGGCGACTGGGCTGACCCGAAGCGAAACCTCATGGGCACTGCGCAGGAGCAATGGTTGTTCAACGGACTCGGGAAGTCGAAGTCCCATTGGCAAGTGCTCGGCCAGCAGATCATGGTGGGCCCCTATGACAGTGGACCGGGCGCCGAGGTTCGTGTCTCAATGGATCAATGGGGTGGCTATCCCGCAGCGCGTGACCGCCTGCTCAACACAATCGCGCAACGCGCCGCGAATCGTACCGTGGTACTCACGGGCGACATTCACTCCAACTGGGTGAACGAACTGCACAGCGATTTCGCGCGGCCCGATCGGCCGGTCGTCGCGGCAGAATTTGTGGCCACCAGCATCAGCTCGGGCGGCGACGGAGCGGCGACCATCGGTGAGCGCATGAAGGCGCAACTGGCCGAGAATCCGCACATCAAGTGGCATGAGAACCGGCGTGGCTATATCCGATGTATCGTCGACCCGTCACAATGGGTGTCCGAGTACCGCAGCGTCGCGTACGTGACCAAGCCGGGCGCGCCCATCGAGACACCCTCACGGTGGCGCGTCGCGCATGGCCGGGCGGGCATCGAACGGGTGTAGCGGCAACTACGTCGACGACAAAGTGCGCTTGTGAAGTGTCACGCGCGGTCGCCGGGTGCGGTCTGGGGCATCAGCGTGCTGAACTCCTGTGTTGGCATGCGCGCGCCGCCGCGCAGTTGCTGCACCACGTCATCCGCGCGATCGTCGGAGGCACCAAGCGCACGCAAGCTGTGGTAGGCCATGCCGAAGGCGAGTTCGCGCTCGCCCATGAGCGCCTTGTTCACGCCCATCGATTCGAACAGCTGCTGCTCGTGATCGCTGTGCGTGCGCACGATGATCTCGATCTCGGGATTTTTCGCCCGCGCCAGCGAGATGATGTGCCGGGCGTGGTACGGATCGGGCGAGGCGACTACCAGCAGTCGCGCCCGCTCGGGATGCGCGTATCCGAGAATAGCTGACAGTGTGGCATCGCCGTAAATTGCGCTGACGCCGATGGTGCGCATCGCTTCAACCACGCGACGGTCTTGCTCAATGGCCACGAACGGCACACCCATCCGCTGCATCGCGTCGCCGATCGTGCGCCCTACGCGGCCGTAGCCAACCAGGATCGCGTGATCGGGCAGCATGGCCGCATGAAGATCGGTCGGCATGACCCGAGGCGCCTTCTGTCGCTCAAGACGATCGTGCAGTTTGGGATGCGTGGCAATCCACTCGCCCAGCCTGTCGAGGCCGGCGAACACGAGTGGATTGATCGCGATCGTGATGAGCGCCGCCCCCAACAGCAGGCTGCGGGCGTCTTCGGACAACACGCCCAGTGATACGCCCAGCGCCGCAAGGATGAACGAGAACTCGCCGATCTGCCCGAGACTGGCCGCCAGCCGAAGCGACGCCCGCAGCGGGTGACGCAACAGCACCATCAACACGGCAGCAACAACCGTGTTGCCAATCAGCACCACGGCTACCGTTTCGACGACGCGCCATGGTTCCATCAGCAACACCAACGGATCGATCAACATGCCCACCGACACGAAGAACAACACGGCGAACGCGTCCTGCAGCGGGAGCGCATCGGCGGCTGCGCGATAGGACAGATCGGACTCGCTGATCACCGTTCCTGCCGCAAACGCGCCCAACGCGAGCGACACGCCAAACAGCGCCGCCGATCCCACGGCAACACCCAGCGCGACCGCCAGCACGGCCAGCGTGAACAACTCGCGCGAGCCGCTGCGTGCGACGTGGGTGAGCAGCCACGGCACCGCGCGGCGGCCAACGACACCCATCAACAGCACAAACGCGGCGAGCTTGATGATGGTGAGCGTAATCGCCCACGTCACGCCACCACTTGGCAGCGTGTTCCGCGTGCTGGCGCCACCAACGGCC
>JANOKE010000707.1:0-4586 GCA_031419135.1 Gemmatimonadaceae bacterium | reverse complement strand
GAGGGCATCTGCGCGTGGGTGTGTTGCGCGATATCGGTTGGACGGGACGCGTGCGCGCCGACAGCGTATCCATCGTGGACTCGGCCGGTGTGCCGGTAATTCACGTGGCCCATCTGGATGGCGTGCTGAGCATGGCCGCGCTGATCGATCGACGGGTTCACCTGCGATCGCTGCACGTGCACGACGTGCGGGTCAATTTGCAAAAGGATTTCACCGGCCCGTGGAATTTCGCCTATATCATTTCGGGGCCAAAGTCCACCTTGCCTGCTGGAGCACCGGGCTTTGGCGACGACATCCGCATCGACACGCTGCGGCTGTCGAACGGCACGATCACGACCATGGGCCCGTGGGCCCCGAACGTCATGTTCACCGGTGCCACCCGTGACAGCGTGATTGCCGTGCGCGACAGTCTCCACGATATCATTCGTACGCCGAACGGGTTGCTCGAGCGTCGTCGGATCTCGATCGAGCGTCTGGTCGCGCACAACGGCATCATCATGAACCCCAGCGGCGAACCGTCCAGTCTTGACGTCGATTCGTTGCGCGGCACAGTGTCGGATCCGCCGGTGCGCATCACGGCCGCGGCGGGTCGGTTGTGGTGGACGCCAGACTCGCTGCGACTCGAGCTGCCGCAGCTGTCGCTTCCGGCATCTACGGGCAGCGCTATCGGCCGCGTGTGGTGGCATCAGCCGGGTGCTGTTCGCTTTGACGTCAACATCAAAACCCAGGCAGGTCTGTCCGATCTCACGTGGATCTGGGATGTGCTGCCTGCTGTCGGCGGAGGATCGGCACAAGTGCGCATGCGCACGTTGGCAAGCGCGGATGACGCCGAGTATGCACTCACCGATCTTGACGTCATGTCGATGAACTCGCGCATTACCGGCCGACTGAACGTGATCGTGCGGCCGGCCGACATCCTGATGGAGCGGGTGGATCTGGCGTTTGCGCCCATCGACGCCGGACTGCTGCGGCGCTTGAGTTACGGCGCGGTGCCGAACGCCGTGAAGGGCGCCGTCACGGGACGACTGCTCGCGGCGGCGGGCGGCCCGCTCAAACGATTCATGATTGATCGGTTGGACGCGCGATTCGCCGATGCGGCGGTGCCGGGTGCCGTTTCGTCAGTGCGCGCGTCGGGCTTGGTCACTATGGGCGTGGAGCCTGCTGCACACAACGTCGTTGTGCAGGCGTTGCGCGTCGATCTGCGCAGCGCGCGCGCGCTGGTTCCCACCATGCCGGCGGCCGATGGCATCGTGACGGGAAGCGGACGGATCGTCGCGGCGGATTTGCGCGTGGCGGACGTGAAGGGGATGGCGCTCACCTGGACGGACGGGGCCGGCAATGTGTCGTCGGTTGCCGGCGATGCCCGTGTCGGCTACGGACTGAACGTGCCCACGCTCAATCTGGCGTTGGCGCTCGACCCGCTGTCCATGCGCGCGCTTGCGCGCCTGGATACCACCATCAAGATCCAGTCCACGCTTGCCGGTCGCATTGTCGCGTCGGGCACGCTTGACACAATCACGTGGCGGGCCACGTTGTCCGCTGACAGTTCGAGTCGCGTGGCGCTCGACGGAACGGCCTCGATCCAGTCGGGCACGTGGCGTATAGCGGCCAGTGGGAACGTGGAGGCGTTCGATGCGCGCCGTTGGACCGGGCGCACTGATGTCCCTGCCACTGCACTTACCGGCACGGTACGGGTGAGTGCGGCGGGCCGGCGCGACAGCACGGTGGTGAGCCCGGTTGATGAAGCGCACGCCGATGTGGTGCTGCGACAGCTCGAAGCCGAGAGTCGACCGGCGTTCGATCTGCTCGCAAGTGTGGCGCTCGACCGTGAAACATTCCATGTCGATTCCGCGACCATCCATGTTGGTGGTATCACCCTCGATGCGCACGGCGCGCTGGCCCGTCGCGCGCCTGCGGCGATCGCGGCGGGTATCGGCGCCGTCACTATTTCGCCTGCCGATACGCTGGAGGTGTCGGCACGCGCCGACACGCTGGAATCGGTACGGCGTCAGTTGACGCGATTGGCCGCGACCCTGGCACCTATCGACAGCGCGCTCGCATCCCGGATGCGCGTGTTTGCCGCCGATACCTTGACCGGTGACGCATCGGTATCCGGATATCTCGTGGGATCGCTGGACGATCTTGATGCCACGCTGGCGCTGGGTGGACGCGACATGCAGGTGGGGGCCATTCGCGTGGGTCGCATTTTCGGATCGCTGCACGCCGAACGCGTGCTCACCCGTCCCACGTTCGAGGGTGTGGTGACCGCCGATGCCATGGATGGTATTGGCGCCATCCGCATCGCCTCCACGGAGTTTCGTGTACAGCGGGCTAATCCCGACAGTGGGCTGCTGGTCCTCGACGCGAGTTCGGCCAATGACGCGCATTTCGTGGTGCGCGGCGGCTACCGGCGACGCGACGGCGCGCTGGCGATCGTGGCCGACTCGCTGCTCTTTCAATACGACAGCGTCACCTGGCGAAGCGCCGCACCCATTCGCATCGTGAGCGATGCGCAGGGCCTGCGCATCGATTCACTCGAAGTGCGTTCGTCCGAACGTGGCGTCGTGGCGCTGCGAGCCGACGTACCGACCAGCGGTGCGGTGCAGGGGTCGCTGCATCTGGAGCGATTCCCGGTGGGCGAGGCAGCGGCCTTCGCGCTGGGCACGCGGCAGTTCTCGGGCTTACTCACCGGCGACGCGCATCTGCGCGGCACGCGCGCGTTACCCCTGTACGATTGGCGTATCGACGGCGACTCGCTGGGAATGCCGGGCACCTACCTGCCGCGCATCGTGAGCGAAGGACTCTACACGGGCCGTCGGCTGGTGGCGCAAGCGGCCATCAGCGACAGTGCTGGCGGTCGGGTAAACGCCGAGGCACGCATTCCGATGGATCTCTCCATCGCGACCGTCGAGAAACGGTTGTTGAGCGACGCCGTTGATGCCGATATCGTCGCCGATTCACTGCGACTGGATGTGTTGGGAATTACCGTGGCCGGCGTGAGTCGAGTGCGCGGGGTGTTGGACGGCCACGTGGTGCTTACCGGTACGATGAAGCGACCTGTCGGCACCGGCACGATGGTGCTTTCGAACTTCTCGGCGTTCGCGAGCGCGCTCGGTATCGAACCGAATGAAGGGCGCGCGGTGGTTCGCGCGGCGCAGGACTCGCTCATTCTCGAGTCGTTCCGAATTGTCAGCGGTCGCGCCGCCGACACGTTGGGCGTGCGGGGGGCGCTGCGCTATGCGCTGGACGAACCCGTCACCATCGATGCACACATGACGTCCAGCAATCTGATCCTCGCCCGGCGACGCGACGGCACCGAGTTAGTGCTCAGTGGCACGCTCGACGCGCGCGGACCGCTGGCTCGTCCATCGGTGGGCGGCACGCTCATCGTGCCGCGCGCGCGGGTGATGATCGATCCGCTCGGTGCCAGCACGGCACTCGACCTCACGTCCTCCGCGGCGCGCGAATACCTCGCCCCGAGTGAGGTGTTGGTGGTGGAATTTGCCGGACGCTCGCTGACGCGCATGGGGCAGCTTGCGTCGGTGGACCAGGTGCGGGTGGAACTCGGCGACGACGTGTGGGTGCGGACGCCGGAGTCGACGGTAAAACTCACCGGGAGCGTGAACCTTTCCACGAAGGGCGAGGCCCTTGTTCCGGAGGGCGAAATCACCGCGAATCGCGGACAGTTCCGGCTGGATCTTGGTGTGGCAAACCGCACGTTCAGTATTGATTCGGGTCGCGTCCGGTTTTTTGGTGACACGGCCGTCGCGCCGTCGCTCGATATCAGCGCAACCAACGTCATCCGATTGGCGAGCGGCGACGAGATCCCGGTTGGGGTGCACGTGGGTGGAACCATCGTGAGGCCGGTGTTGACGCTCTCCAGCAGCGATCCACTGTACGCCAGCGCACCGGAGTCGGAGATTATCTCGCTGCTCATCTTCGGCGCGCCAACATTCGCCCTCGACGGTCAGAGTCAGAGCACCGTCAAAGCCGTGACCGGTGTGTTGCTGCCTTCGGTTGGCGGGCTGGTGGAAGGTCAATTGCAGAAATTGCTCCCCGTGTTCAATACCGTGCAGGTCACTACCGCCGGCGGTCAGTCCAGCGGTCTCAATCAGTATTCGTTGTTCGACAACCTGAGCATCTCGGCCGGCAAGCAGCTCGGCGAGCGGACCTTTCTCCGCTTGAACACCGGCATTTGTCGCGGCGCCGGCCAGTCGTCGGGTCGCGGGGCATCACTCTGGTATGGGGTTGCGGCGGAGTACCGGCTTTCGCGCGGACTTACCGGACAGGTTGGTGTCGATCCCGGCTCGGCGCCGTGCTCGCGTTTGGGCAGCGACGTATTTCCGCGGATGCAATTCGGTTTTGATCTGTTTCGGGAATGGATTTTTTAGCGGCTATGTGTAGTGTCTCAGAAATTGCTTGACAAGTTTTGCTACGCGTGTTCGGGGGACGTCACTGAGTGAAGGGGGGGTGCCGATCGGGGCCGGAGGGGGGAGGGTGAGGAGACAGAGCGGGGAGACAGAGGGTGAGGTTGGAGGGTGAGGCTAGAGGGTTGAGCAACGCAAGGGGTGAGCGTTGGAGGGGTG
>JANOKE010000706.1:0-1125 GCA_031419135.1 Gemmatimonadaceae bacterium | reverse complement strand
CTCGATCCAGTTCTTGTGCAACATCGACTCGTGCAGGTCGTCCGGCACCACAATCAGTTCGTGATACACGCCGCGCGCCCGCAGCAACTGCACCAATCCCACCGTCTGCGCGAAGTCCACATTGCGATCGTCGTCGCCATGCACCAGGAACACCGGTGACTTCCATCCGTCAATCGCCCCCACCGCCGACGACTTGAACGCCAGATTCGTGGAGTCGATCACATTGCCGTACAGGTGCACACCCGCGAGATCGGCACCAGCCACAAAAATGTCCGAGTTGCGCGCCAGCGCCTGCGAGGTGAGCAGTCCGCCGTATGACAGTCCCCAGATGCCCACGCGCGACGGATCGACATCGGCGCGGCCTTGCAGATACTTCGCCCCGGCCACCACGTCCTGATATTCGGAATTGCCGCGCCCCTGCGTGTTTGGCGCCGTACGGAAGCTGCGGCCGTAGCCAACCCCGCTGCGATAGTTGATCGACAGCACCACGTAGCCCTGACTCGCCAGCCACTGATTTACCGCGTAGGCCCAGTGGTAAAACTGCATGTAGTGGTAACCCGGCATCATCTGACGCGCCGGTCCGCCATGCACAAAGATCATTGCCGGTCGCTTCTCACCGGGCTTCATGTCCTGAGGAATGAACAACGTGTTGCTGATATCGAGACCGTCCGCCGCCTTGGTGTGCACTACGTCGGGCACCACATGCGCCTGCGTGGGAAAATCCTTGCCGAGTTTTGGGAAGATGATTCTCGGCGCACCACCTGTCGCGGGCACCAGCGCAATCGATGCGGGTGTCTTTGCATCCATGTAGATCACCGCCACCTGCTTCCCTGACGCGAGCGGCTGCGGATACGTCTCAATTCCGTCACCGGTCGAAATGCGCGTTGGCGCGCCGCCGCCCGTTGGCACCGCCCAGATATGCCGACGCTCGATGTCGTTCGCATTGGTGCAGTAGAACAGCGTCTTGCCACCATCGCGCGACAGCGCCAACGAGGTCGCATTCTCAATCAGACCGTCGGTTGTGGTAAGACGCACGGGATCACCGCCGCTCAGACTGATTGCGTACCATCGATCCCACTCGTCCTTGGGCACCGTGACCGGCAGGATCACCTGATCACCGGCCCA
>JANOKE010000705.1:0-3455 GCA_031419135.1 Gemmatimonadaceae bacterium | reverse complement strand
GACGTACGATGGGAGATCCGCTCCGCAACGGCGATGGCGTTTTACGAGCTCTGGGCGGCGCGCGCCCGGATTGATATCGCCGGCGAGACACGCCGCCTGCTTGAGAACGCGGCCGCAGTCGCAACCGCGATGTACCGCGTGGGGGAGGGCCGACAGTCAGACGTGCTGCGATCTCGTGTTGAAATTGCCCGCATGGATGAGGAGATCATCCGTATGCAGGTCATGGCCAACGCGGCGCACGCGCGTATCGCGGCTGCCCTTGATGTCCAAGACAGCGCCGTGCGCGGACGCCCAGTGCTACCGCTCTTTCCGGATTCGCTTCCCGTTCGGGACGAACTTGAGGCCGCCGCAGAGCGTGCACGTCCGATGCTGGTTGCTGGTGCCGCAGAGGTCCGTGCGGCGACTGCCGACGAGCGTCTCGCGCGACGTGAGCGCTGGCCAGACATCCAAGTCGGCCTGCAGTACGGCGAACGCGGCATGCCGATGGGGACCACCGATCGCATGGGAAGTCTTATGATCGGCACGACCATTCCCGTGTTCGCACGCTCGCGTCAGCTGCGCATGCGCGATGAGACAGCGGCCATGCGCGCGATGACGGAGGCAGACTTACGCGCCATGCGTGCGGATACCCGAGCGCGCGTTGCGGAGGTGCACGCGGACCTCGGTCGGGCGAGACGACTTGGGACGCTGTACCGTCTGACCGTGTTGCCGCTTGCCGAAGCCGCTGCCGCTTCCGCTCTCGCGTCGTACCGCTCCGGCGCGGTCGACTTCATGACGGTGCTGGAAAATCGCATGACGGTCAATCGTTACCACGAGGAACTGGTGACACTCACCGCCGACGAGGGTCGTGCGTGGGCGGAACTCGAAATGCTGCTCAGCCGCGCGCTTCTCGCGCCAGCGGGGACACGGTGATGCCTGACCGTCCTGTGCAACCGGACCTTCGTGCGAGTGAGCCAGGAGTGCGCTCCCGTGCAAGTCGGCTCATCCGCACCTCCGTGATCATCACCCTGCCTGTGGTGGCTATTGTGGTCGCGTG
Organism: Gemmatimonadaceae bacterium; assembly: GCA_031419135.1. Classification (GTDB taxonomy): domain Bacteria; phylum Gemmatimonadota; class Gemmatimonadetes; order Gemmatimonadales; family Gemmatimonadaceae; genus Gemmatimonas. The sequence continues at coordinate 2,419 of JANOKE010000705.1, read as the reverse complement.
GTGGGCCACGCGTCCGGCACCTCCGTCATCCGTTGCCGCCGTCGATCACGCGGCGATGGGCATCAGCAGCGGCGACAGTGCGCGTCCCATCACGCTGGATGTGGAAAGTGCTCGACGCATTGGCGTGACGTTCGCGGCGGTCACTGACGAACCGCTCGGACGCGAGGTGCGTACCGTCGGCCAGGTGGTAGTCGACGAGACGCGACTGCATACCATCTCCCTCAAGGTCGATGGATGGGTAGAGCGTTTGCATGTGAATTACACCGGCCAGAGTGTGGTGCTCGGCGCGCCCTTATTGACGATCTACTCGCCCATGCTCGTGACGGCGCAGGAGGAATTGCTGCTCGCGCGGCAGCTGATGCGCGATGTCGCCGCAGGGACCGGAGAAACACGGGACGGAGCCGCCGACCTGATGCAGGCGGCGCGGCGACGGCTGCGTTGGTGGGATATTTCCGAGGAGGAAATCGCCCGCATCGAACGTGCTGGCACGGCGCAGCGCACGCTTACGCTCTACGCGTCGGCTGGCGGTGTTGTGCTTGAGAAGAACGTTACCGTGGGCCAGCGCGTCATGGCCGGCGAGCCGCTGTATCGCGTTGCTGATCTCTCAAGCGTATGGGTCGACGGCGAAGTGTATGAACGTGATCTGGCCGCGATGCGCATCGGGCAACGTGCGACAGCGACGTTCGACGCGCTGCCAGGCGCACAAATGGTAGGTCGGATCGCGTATGTGTATCCGACCCTATCGGCCGACACGCGCACTGCGAGGGTCCGGGTATCGCTCCCGAATCCGCGCGCGGTGCTCAAGCCGGGCATGTACGCGACGCTCGTGGTCGAAAGCGATGCGCGTGGACGCGTCCTGACGGTCCCGCGCGGAGCGCTGCTCGCGACAGGCGAACGTCAGTTGGTATTTGTGCGGCTGCCAAACGGCGATCTCGAGCCGCGGACCGTCGAGATTGGCGCCGCGTCTGACGACCGCGTCGAAATCCTTCGCGGCGTCGCACTCGGCGACACCGTCGTGGCGTCGGCCACGTTTCTCATCGACGCCGAGTCGAATCTTGGGACGGCGATGGGTGGCATGGGCAACATGCCCGGAATGGATGTGAAGAAGCCGCTCGCGCTACCACAAAAGGTGAATTCACCACCATCAGGTCGACCGCCTACTGCGAAACCAACGAAGCCCGCGACACCGCCGAATGCGCGGAACGAGATGCCCGGCATGTCGATGCCTCCGAAGCCGCCCACTGCGTCGCTTCCTATGACGCCGGGAGAGCACGCGCGATGATCCGTGGAGTGATCGCCTGGTCAGTGCGCAATCGGTTCATCGTGCTGTTGCTGACGGGGGCACTCGCACTTGGCGGCGTATGGGCGGTTCGCACCATACCGCTGGAGGCGCTGCCGGACCTCTCCGACGTACAGGTTATCGTGCAGGCCGACTTTGGTGAGCAAGCACCCCGCATTGTCGAGGATCAGGTCACGTACCCGATTGCCGCCGAAATGCTCAAGGTGCCGGGTGCGCGCACGGTGCGGGGATATTCGTTCTTTGGCGTCTCGTTTGTGTATGTCATCTTCGAGGACGGCACGGATCTCTACTGGGCGCGAACGCGGGTCCTTGAGTACCTGAGCGGTTTGCGCAGCAAGCTCCCCAGCGCCGTCTCGCCCTCGTTAGGGCCGGATGCGACCGGCCTCGGGTGGGTCTACCAGTACGCGCTCGAGGACACGAGCGGGCGGTTGGACTTGGCGGGACTTCGCAGCGTGCAGGACTGGTACCTCCGTTACGTGCTCACAGCAGTGCCGGGCGTGGCCGAGGTCGCAAGCGTCGGCGGGTTTGAAAAGCAATATCAGGTTGACCTGGACCCGACCAAACTGCTCGCGTATGGGGTGCCTATCACTCGTGTCATGAGTGCGATCCAAAGCGCCAACAGCGATGTGGGCGCCATGGTGATGGAGCTCTCGGAGCGCGAGTACATGGTGCGCGGGCTCGGCTACCTCACGGGCATCGGCGACATCGAGAACGTGGTGGTGGGCGTGAGCGCGGCCGGCACGCCGGTCCGCGTCGCCGAACTGGGTCGCGTGACGATCGGTCCGGCTGTTCGACGCGGGATCACCGATCTCGATGGCCGAGGCGACGCGGTCGGTGCGATTGTCGTGATGCGTTTCGGCGAGAATGCGTTAGCCACGATCCAGCGCGTGAAGGCGGCGCTGGCGCAAGCGCAGAGTGGCCTTCCGCCCGGTGTCGTCGTACGGCCGGTCTACGATCGCAGTACGCTCATCAAGGATGCCGTCTCCACCGTCCAGAAGACGTTGGTGGAAGAAGCGATCATCGTCGCGCTCATTTGCGTCGTGTTTCTGCTGCATGCCCGGTCGGCGCTTGTTGCAGTCGTCACGCTGCCGATCAGTGTGCTCATCGCGTTCCTTGGAC
>JANOKE010000704.1:0-1291 GCA_031419135.1 Gemmatimonadaceae bacterium | reverse complement strand
GCGACAGCGCGCGTTTCACGATGGCGTACCGTCACCCCAACGACGCCTGGCGTGCCGCGTTGCGTGAGCGACTCGAGGCACGCGGCATTCGTATCGTGCGCGGCGCAAGTCCGTCGGCCACCGCTCACCTCGACACATTGGTGACGCTGGAATCGGCCCCGTTGCGCGACGTACTGCGGCGCATGCAGAAGCCGTCGCAAAATCAAATCGCCGAGTTGCTGTTTCGCACGTCGGGGCTCGTGGCATCCGGACACGGCAGCGCCGACAGCGCGCGCGCGGTTGCCGTGCGCACGCTGCGCCTGTGGGGCGTGAGCGCCGAGCACCTGGCGTACCGGGATGGCAGTGGACTGTCACGACACGATTACGTGAGTCCTCGCGCGCTCGTACAGGTCCTCGATGCGATGCATCGCGCGCCGTGGGCGAGTACATACCGGCAAGCCCTCCCGTTGGCCGGTGTCGATGGAACCATTGGCAATCGCATGAAGAACACGCCCGCGGCCGGCAATGCGAACGCCAAGACCGGCACGCTGGACAAGGCGCGCTCGCTGTCGGGCTATGTCACGACGGCCGATGGACATCTGATTTTGTTTTCGATGCTGGCTAATAACTTCACCGTGCCCACCCGGGAAGTGGAGCGTGTGCAGGACTTGCTGGTCAGCATGCTCGCCGGTTTGCGCGTAGGCGACAGCAGTCGCCTTGCGCGGTAACGCGTGAACGCTGACGCCAACACCGGCGGCGCGACGACGGGGTCTCGCGGCGGTGCGCTTGGATACCTCGACGCGCGCCAGAGCGTACTCGCGACGGCGGTCCCCCTGCCGATTGAATACGTGGCGTTGGAACACGCCGTGGGTCGCGCGCTGGCCGCGAGTATCACGAGCCCCGTCGCATTGCCACCGTGGGATAACGCCGGCATGGATGGGTATGCGGTGCGACGCGCCGACGTGGCCAATGCGTCTCCATCGACACCCGCCGTGTTGCGCGTTGCCGGCACCATTGCGGCCGGCGCCGATCCGTCGACACTGCGTCCGGTGGATGTTGGATGCGCCGTCCGAATCATGACGGGCGCGCCGGTGCCGCACGGCGCCGACGGCGTGATTCGCATTGAGGATACCGACGGCGGAACCATCGACGTGACGATTCGCGATGCGCGCGATATGTCGGCACGCGGCAATGTGCGACCGCGCGGTGAAGACGTGCCACTGGGCGGCTCGTTGCTGTCGGCGGGGGTCACCATCGGCCCGTCGCATCTGGGACTGTTGGCCAGCGTGGGTTGTGCAACCGTGGCCGTGCA